>CANJNG010000253.1 GCA_947475205.1 Bacteroidota bacterium | reverse complement strand
GTATCCTGAAAAGTCGCAGTAGATATGGAAAGTGTAGCAAATAGCCGCAAACCAAGCCAATCCCGAATCTAATTGGCTGGGATGAAGTTTATATATTTCATCAGCAGGAAATGCAAACATATTGGATAACAGTACCTTTTTGCCTAAACCAATAACAAACCTCAGAACACCGGAAGCAAATTTCTGAGGAGTAACTTCACGGTTGCTCAGTTGATCGGATACATCGTGATACCGAATAATTGGCCCGGCAACCAATTGCGGAAACAAACTGATGTATAAAGCCAACTTGCCAAAATTGCGTTGCACCTCACTCTTGCCTCTGTAAATATCCACCACATAGCTTAGAGCATGAAATGTGAAGAACGAAATGCCAATGGGTAATTTGATTTGTGGGTCTTTGAGCTCATTACTTCCAAAATATTTCAGTACAATATTTAGGTTTTCGGTCAGAAATCCGGTGTACTTAAACAGGATTAACGCTATTAAATTTAAGGCGACTGTGATGCCAATTACCTGTTTAGCCGCTGAACCCTTGCTTTTTGCATAGCTCACCCACAATCCCATAAAGTAATTGAGTACAATAGACCCAATCATTACCAAGCTGTAGCTAACCCCGCCCCAAGCATAGAAAATGAGGCTCATTAAAAGCAATGCATAATTCCGCCATTCCACACGAATGAAAAACACTATAAATAGCGTTATAGGTAGAAATGCGTATAGGAAAATGAGAGAGGAAAAGAGCATTTACAGCATAAAAGCGGGCTAAATTACTATTTTCAGGACTTGGTTTGAAGATTGATTATTTCAAGGCTCAACACGGAGGAAAGATTCCCCAGCAACGGGGGATGATTCCCCAGCAACGGGGGATGACTCCCCAACAATGGGGAATGACTCCCTTAAACCACCACGTTCACTATCTTCTTAACCACAACAATCACTTTTTTCGGCGTTTTACCTTCCAACCATTTGGCAGTATCGGGGTGAGTGAGGGCAGCAGCTTCTACTTCGGCAGCAGTTAAGGTTGCAGGCAATTCCAAGTTAAACCGCATTTTTCCATTAAAGGAAACTGGATACATGAAGCTATCATCCTCCAAATAGGCCGGATTAAACGCAGGGAAAGGCTCAAAGGAAATGGTAGAAGTATGACCCAATTGTCTCCATAGCTCTTCTGCAATGTGGGGAGCGTAAGGCGAAAGCAAAATTAACAGAGGCTCAAGAACTTCACGTTTGCTACATTTTTGGTCGGTGAGTTCGTTCACACAAATCATAAAGTTGCTTACGGAAGTATTGAACGAAAACCGCTCAATATCTTCCTGCACTTTCTTGATGGTTTTATGAAGCGTTTTGAATTCTATTTTGGTAGCCGATTCTGCTGAAAGTGGAACTTGATACAACCTCCACAATTTCTTTAAAAAGCCCGAAACACCTGTAATGCCATTCGTATTCCAAGGCTTACTTTGCTCCAATGGACCAAGAAACATTTCATACAAACGCAAAGTATCTGCCCCGTATTCTTCTACAATATCATCGGGGTTTACAACGTTGTATTTGGATTTGGACATTTTTTCTACTTCCCAACCGCAGATGAATTTGGACTCTACACTTTCCCCAAGTATGAGCGGGGAATCTATTGTGCCGTCTTCTAAAACAAAAAATGCCTCTTTATTTTCTTCTCGCCATTGCCGGAACTTCTCAATATTAAGCTCATCGTTCTTAACAATATTAACATCAACTTTAAGCCCAACAAAAGAATCTATTCGTTGATGAATTATAAATTCGCCTCTTTCTGAAATGGCAGGGTATTTCGTTTTGAGATATGCATTTACCTTATTAGTACAATTCTGAATAATTTCTCTTCCCTCAAAATTTGGAGTTGAATCAGAATCCTTAAAAATCCTATCTAACAATGAAGACGAAAAATAAACAATTGGATTTTGAGGAAAACTAACTCCCTCATCCACTTTTATATTAAAAGAGAGATTCGCCCTATAAACCAAACTACTCCTCCCCTGAATCATCCCTTGATTTATCAACTTTTTGGCAGGTTCATCTTTTGGTAAATAACCCAAATCATACAAGAACTTTGTCCAGAAGCGGAAGTAAAGCAAATGGCCTGTGGCATGTTCGCTTCCTCCCAAATATAAATCTATATCCTGCCAGTATTCTACAGCCTTTTTAGAAACAAACTCACCGTCGTTTGTGGGATCCATATAGCGAAGGAAATACCAACTGCTCCCTGCATAGCCGGGCATAGTGTCGGTTTCGCGAACGCTGCCGTCTGCTAAGTTCTTCCATGAAGGTACACTAGCCAATGGACCTTCTCCAGTCCCGGTTGACTGATATGAAACTACATCGGGTAAGGTAGGATACTCTTCAAAAGGCAATAGTTCAGGAATCCCATTCTTAAATACAATAGGAAATGGTTCGCCCCAATAGCGTTGACGGCTATAGCCTGCATCTCTGAGTTTGAAGTTTACTTTTCCTTTTCCTATTCGTTTTTCCTCAATGGCTTTTATGGCCACTGGAATAGCGTCCTTGGCTATCATGCCATCTAAAAAGCCTGAATTGATAAGTTTTTTATCCTTGCTTTCGTCGGCACCTAGTGCAATATCTTGCCCTTCGATTAGGGGGGCAATTTGAATCCCAAAATGAGTAGCGAAGTTCCAGTCACGTTGGTCGCCTGACGGAACGGCCATAACAGCACCTGTACCATATCCAGCCAGAACATAATCGCCAATCCAAACGGGAACTTTTTCGCCCGTGAAGGGATGAAACACGAATGCACCCGAAAACACCCCGCTCACCTTCTTTACTTCAGTCATCCGTTCGCGTTCGCTTCGGTTTTTCGCCCATTTTACATAATCATCTACTTCAGTTTTTTGGTGCGGAGTGGTGATGATGTCAACCAATTCATGCTCTGGAGCTAGAGTTACAAAAGTTACTCCGAAAATAGTGTCGGGACGGGTGGTGAATACTTCTATGATGTCGCCAGCACCTTCGAGGGTTGGCGGTTGGGG
>CANJNG010000252.1 GCA_947475205.1 Bacteroidota bacterium | reverse complement strand
TAGTGCTTCGTTTAACTGAATAATATATGATTTAATTTCACTTGGTTTTATACTATATTTTATATTATCAAAATCTTGTTCACAGTATTCTAATATTAAACATATACACTTGTCATTTCTAAAAACATCATATAATTTAACTATATTTGGATGTTCTAACTTTCTATGTATATGTATTTCATATTCAATTCGTTCTAATAATTTGTCATTTATATTATGAATATTTATTTTTTTTATTGCTATAGTCTTTCCATCCTTATCTAATGCCTTATATACCTTTGAATATGCACCACTACCTATTTCTGGTTTAAATATTGTATACTTATTTATTAAATCCATCTATAATTATTGATGCTCCTATTATTAATTATATATATATTTATAATTATAAATTACAAACATAAATTGTAATAAAAATTGAATACATATGAAAATTCTGATTCTAAAACAAATGAATTGCTTATATATAAAAAGTAGTATAAATCATTTTTTATTTATCACATAACACAAGTTTAAGAACTTCACTTACATGTTTAACAAACTTTACCTTAAACGATTTATCAAATAAATCTGGTATTTTTTCTATTACTATATCAACATCATGTTTATTTTCATATGGTACTATTACTGTTCTAACACCTGCTCTTTTAGCACCTGTTAATTTTGCATCAAGTCCTCCAATTGCTGTAACATTACCATCCAAGTCTATTTCCCCAGTTATTGCTACTGTATTTTTAATATGCTTTGATAATAATAAGGAGTAAATTGCACATGTTATCGCTGTTCCTGCACTTGGACCATCTTTGGTTGTTGAACCATCGGGACAATGTATATGTAATCCAGTATTTGCAAAATTTTCAATAACCTGTTTTTGCTCTAATTCCGTTAATAATGACCATGCAACTGTCTTGGCAACTTCCATACTTTCACTAATCACTTTTTCTAAACTTCCTGTTGTCTGCAAACTAAGTACATCTTTGCTATAACATTTCTTAATTTGTATTAACATTATATCACCTACACCACTGGTTGTTGCATACATACCATGAATACAACCTACCTTAGGCTTTGTTGTTATCTTTTTAAGCCTCATTTGTGGATGCTCTTTTAAAACATCTTTTATGTATTCATTGCTTATAACCTGGGCGGGGGTGGTTGGTGGGGTTGGTGCGGGGGCAGGGGTTGGTGCGGGAGGGGTTGGTGCGGCAGGGGTTGGTGCGGGGGCCATAATACGCAATAGATTATGATTTCTTAATATTTCTTGAATCTTTTCTTTAATTTTACGTACACCTGCTTCAAATGTATATTCAGTTATAATATATTCAATATCTTCCCTACTAAATACAATATCATTTTCATTATAACCAAGGTCTTTTAAAATAGTTGGTATTATAAATCTTTTGCAAATTTCTATTTTTTCATTTAATTGAATTGCATTTACTTTAATTTCTTGAATTCTATCATACAAAATTCTATCAATTTTTGAGGAATCATTATATGAAAATACAATTATACATTTTGATAAATCAATCTTAACCTCAGAAAAATATCTATCTGTAAAATGCTCATTTTGTACTGGATCTGTTATATGTGTTAAAACACTCGCAATTTCATTTCCATGTTCTGTTTTAGATATCTTATCTAATTCATCAAAATATATAATTGGATTCATGCACTGTGCTTCTTTTAAACACTTTACTATATCTCCCGATGTAGCACCATGATATGTTATATTGTGTCCAATTAATGTAGAACCGTTTGTACTACCCCCAAGAGAGATAAAACAAAATGGTCTTGATGAGGCGGGGGTTGATGAGGCGGGGGTTATTGTAAATTTGTCAATATCATAATCAATAAAATCAACAAGACATTTAGATAATGCTGTTTTAATAAATGTTGTTTTTCCAACTCCAGGTGGTCCTTGAATACCAAGTATGACTCCTTTACCACTGCAACCACCAGATAACCATTGTGCTATTATACATTTAACATGTTTTTTAGTCTTTTTATGTCCATATACTGATGAATCTAATACATCATCAATATAATTTAAATAATCTTTTCTATAATTACAATATAGTTCATATAGTTCTGTATATTTATCACATGGTCTTGAATTTAAAAATTTTATTAAATCGCTCTCATTATTTATTATAACATGATTTACATTATCGTGTTTTCTTTTTTTATTTTTTGATACTTCTTTCTTTTCTTCATCAATACTACTTTTACAATCATTATTAATTTTATCAATAAAATCTTTCATGAATTTAAATATTTTTTCTTCTCTATATTTACCAAATGGTATTTTAACCAAATTATCAATATATTCTTTTGCTTTACCATTTATCATAGCACTTGCACTTAATTCCTCTTCTTTTTCTTTAATATGTTTTTGTATGTCTTCAGGTAATGTTGTAATATCATACTTTGATGTTATACTTTTCTTAGCACTTGTGCCTGATAATAAATCAAATATATTAAATGAGTTAACTTTCTTACTAATATCAGAATATTTATCAACTTCTTCCTGTGTAATCATTTTATTTTTAATTAAAAATTGTATTGCTGTATTATATGTCCAATTATGTAAATATTCAATAAATTTTTTACCATATTTAAATTTTATGTTATCAGTTATACCTTTATCATTCCACCATTTTAATTGTTTAATTAATTTGGTTTCATCTAATGTTAATCTATTCATTGAATTTTCTGTATGTTTAAACTCAACTTTACCACTTTTATAGTTAATTAACCACCAATTTAAAACAGATATATGATTATTTTCACATGCTTTATCAATTGCATCATGAGTATATTTAAGTTCTAATCCTGATTTTAACCACCAATCTAAAACGGATACTCTATCACTTTCACATGCTTTATCAATTGCATCATTAGTATATTTAAGTTCTAATCCTGATTTTAACCACCAATCTAAAACAGATACATGATTATTTATTGAGGCATTATTCATTGCTTTTTCAGTCCATATTTTTTCTGTTGATTTTACTTTTT
>CANJNG010000251.1 GCA_947475205.1 Bacteroidota bacterium | reverse complement strand
TTGGATCAGCACTAATGCTGTTTGTACTCAGTGAGTTTAGAACTGTGTTATCAGTACCACCAATATTTCCAAGCACTGCTCCTGTTCCAGAGGAATATAAATCATTGTAGGAACTGGTTAATCCTGTGGCGGACGCGATACGCAATGCATAGTGTTTACCCGTTCCGGTGCCGTTAGAGCGTGCATTCCAGAAAATATTGTTTTGGATTGAACGCGTACCTGATGCCACTGCACTTAAAAATGCATAGGTGGCATTTGTTCCGGTTGTAACACCGGTTCCCCCAACATATACACTATTGTGTAAATAATTATTTGTAGTGGCTACTTCGTTTATACCGTTGATGATAATGTTATTGGTCAAGGCACTTCCTGCACTGTTTATTCCCAAACGAATCATGTTATTTGAAACGGTAGCAGACCCAGCATTAACAGTTATACCATTTAAAATACCAGCCCCCGAAGTTGATAGCGACAAGGAATGGATTAAGTTTGCATCAAGGGTGTTTGTTCCTCCAGTAGATGGGCTGTAGAATAGTCCAACGCCACTCACTGCCGCTGAACCTGTGGTGTTAGATAGGGAATGAATTATGTTATTGTTAACCGTATGACCTGATGTGGAAGACGTAAACGAAACTCCAATAAGTGAAGACGCTGCACCAACGCCAGCCGTAGGCGATGATGTGGATAAATTCCGAACTGTGTTTCTTAGAATATTTGCAGCATTTGGAAATGTTGGAATCAATATTCCGGCTGTTAATCCAGCACCGGCACCAGTATATGCATTGTTTATATTGGCAATAACATTATCCTCCAGTTGCAAAACCCCACCGCTTCCCGACACGAAATTTATTCCTATTACACTTTGAGCAGTTGCATTTGAAGAAGCTGTACTAGCATTGATACTATTAGCAGTTGTGGTACTACCAATTACATTACTAGCGATAGTTCTAGTAGGTGCAGAAGTAAGCCCCTGTCCGAAAATTATCCCTGTAAAGTTGTGTGAAATGGTTGCTGCTGTTCCTAATATATTAATGGAACCTATTAGATTATTAGAAATATTTATTGGACCATTCGCACCAGTATTTACTATTCCATAACTATTGCCTCCAGTGGTACCGCTAGTAATTGAAAGACTACCGTTACCTGTTGTTGCACCAATGGTGTTTGCGGTAATGTCTCCAATATTTACAGCTCCATTGGTTACATTAATACCTGTAAATATTCCCGGGTAAACTGCTGAGGTTCCAGTACAAGTCCAAACCATATTGGCAATGGTATTGGTTTGAACTGTTGTAGCAGTTGTGGTTCCAACACTTAAATTTATACCAATAAAGGTACTTTGAAAGGCTCCTGAAATTGTCCATGGTGTGCTTCCTGCATTTACTGCAGTTCCGCCAATGTAATTATCGGTAATTGTGAAATTATTCCCAGATGTATTGTTAACTAGGATTGCTGCATGTGCACCGGTTCCTGTTTGAACCCTTGAAGCAGTTTGGAAAAAGTCGTTATTGGTAATTGTCCAATCGGAACTCACCGTTTGAATGTTAATACCTGAGGTTGCTGCTGCTGCTGCCCAAAAGTTAGATATGCTGCAATTAGTCACTTTATTGAAGTCGTTTCCTTTTGCAGTTAGGCCATAGGAATAAATACCACAAACCGGAGTTGTTCCGCCACTTGTAATAGTACAATTATCAATAACGTTACTTTCATTTCCCAAACTTGGAGCAGTATTACCAAAGGCAATAGTACCTGCATTGCTAAAAGATGCTGTTCCTGGCTGAGTAGTATTTACACCGGTAATAGTGAGATATTGCAAAGTGTCCGAAGTGGCATCATTATTAAACTGGAAAGTTTGACCAGTAGTAGATGTGTTGGAAATAGTCCAAGTTGGTGTGGTTCCAACTCCTCCGGCACGACCATCGAAGGTTACTCTATCTGCACCATTAAGGTTTATCAATTGAGTGGCCGAACTTCCTGAAGTTACTCTAGCACTTGCACCCGTTGCCGGACGGAAAGCTACATTCCAAGGGCCACCAACATAAGTGAGCCCGTTTATGGTTAAAGGATATGTTTCTCCGGTTGTTCCATCGTAAGCGGCTTGTAATTCAAAATAAATATTTCCGCAAACATTAGACCCATTTAATGTACCAATTGCATTGGTCAGTTTTGCAAAGTCTCCGGTTGGCCCAACTGAATATACGCCGCTCAAGCATCCTTCTTCACCAATTTCAAAGAAGCCTAAAGTTAAAGGTACACCTCCTGTTGTAGCGATAGTATTGCCTGAAACTGTTCCTCCCACATTGGCATAAACTCCCGATTGCGTGGCTGAGTTACCAATTGTGTTAGTGGCTGTTAAAGCCATACTTGCATCGGTGAGGCGGATTGTGCCTGTAGCAGTAAATGCTCCTACACCCGATTTCACTGCCGACCAATAACGGTTTGGAGTATTTGTTGAACTATACCCAATACCATCGCTACCTCCCGAACCTGCATCAAATACTTCGGCAGTAACTACTAAAGGTGATGCACTGGTAGTTGGGCTTATTAGTTCCAGCATATTGAAAATGCTTTTCCCAACGGGGAAAACCCAAGTAATGGCGGATGTTGATGCAGGAAGCGTACGAGCTAAGGGGCCATTTACATAACCGGTAGTTACAGTTTGCACCACGTTGGCGGCAGCTGTTCCCATTACAGTCAAAATATTGGCAGCAGTGGTAATAAGAATTGGCCCTGTGGCATTGATGGTAAATGTTGTAGCATTTACGGCAGCTCCAAGAGTTACGCCTGAAGCATTGCTAACCCTTAAATTTGAAATTAACGAACCTGTATATGTTCCAACCGTAAATGATTGCGGCGAACTTCCTTTAAAGTCCAGAGTTGAAGCACCGTTAGCAGTTAGTGTACCTGAGTTTGAGTAGGTGCCTGAAAGTCCAAAGATAAAAGAGCTTGCACCCAAACTAAATATACCTGAGCTGATGGTTAGGTTATTCACATTTACTGTAGAACCCATAGTTGCTCCCGAAGCATTTGAATTTGCAGCAATCAAATTGTCTATAATAGTTCCAGTATAAGTTCCATTAACAGTAAAGGTTTGA
>CANJNG010000250.1 GCA_947475205.1 Bacteroidota bacterium | reverse complement strand
TGTAGCGACCAATCGATGCTTTATCGCCATCCCATTCCTTTAATTCGTTTTCAATAATTGATATGATAGGCCGCATAGCCCCCGAAAACTTCACCAATCCCGAATCAAGATTTAAGCATAACAGAGCCACATCCATTCCTTGTTGGGTTTCCACCACTTGATTTTCTTCCTTAAACACCAAACGAATACTACGATTCACATCAGCCAATACATCTGCAGGGTCAGTTATTCGTTTTTCGATAATCGCTTGGTTTAGCAAATCGTTCGCCATCATACTCATAAATGCCCCCGGAACGCCATGACCTGTGCAATCAATTGCAGCAGCCCACACAACGTTTTTCATTCGGTAATACCAATATAAATCACCACTTACAATATTTTGTGGTTTATATACTATGAAATGCTCGCTAAACGATTTGCTTATTTCATCCTGACCCGGCAAAATGGCTAATTGAATATTATGGGCATACTCAATGCTATTCATAATGTCGATGTTTTTTTGCTCAACAATATTTTTCTGTTCTTCCAGTTCAATAGTGCGTTGTTTTACTGCAACTTCCAAAGCTGCTTTCTCTGCGACTAAACTCCTTTCACGATACTTAATATAAGTATATGCCCCGGCTACAACCAATATCAAAATAAAAGCATAGAACCAAACCGTTTGCCATATTGGGGGTGTTATGGTAAATGAGTAAGTTGTTTCGGCACTTTCAATACCCGCCGCCGATATTGCTTTTACCCGAAACGTGTATTGCCCTGCGGGAAGATTAGAATAGGATACTTCACTGTTTGAGGTGGGCGGATTCCATTCCTTTTCAAAACCATCAAGCACCCATTTAAACCGCAATCCGGTGGGCGAAGCAAAACTCAATCCTTTCAATTTGAACAACACGTAATTTTCCTGGTAGGAAAATTCAGGGTTTACTCCAAAACCACTCAAAGGGGATATTTCGTTGGTGTATTTTGTCCATTCCGGCACTTTGAAGTTGAGCAGGATGTCGCTAATATCAATGCACGGGGGAGTTTTATTAACGATAGCTTCATTGGGATTCAGCACCGATACACCTCTTGGATTTCCTAACCAAACCTGACCCGAACGGCTAATTAATACTGAACCCGGTAAACATTCGCCTCCCGTAAATCCTTCGGCAATACCAAGCATTTTTTGGGAAAGAATTTTGTTCTTATCATCCAACGACAAGACCATCAATCCCTTTTGTGTACCACAGTATAACTGTTGATTTTGCCCAATGGCTGCAAACCGAAAATCATTGGTGTAAAGCCCCGATTCTTTGTTAGCAAAGGAAACTTTATCTCCACTCAGAATTATCAGACCATCGGCTTCGGTGCTGAAATATAATGCATCCCCTTTGGAAGAAATACTGTTCACTGCCGAATGAATCTTCCCTTCCAGACTATCTAATAAGGTGTAGGTGTCGTTTCGGTAACTGTATATTTTACCATCAGCAGTGCCAATCCAAAGCCGCCCATTTTCGGAAAAGTGCAATGCCTTTACATCAAAGGTGAAACTCCCCACCGGGTCACCAATGCTATGCCATTGCTTGCCATCATACTTGCAAATTCCTTTTGAAGTTCCCGCCCAAACATTATCGTCGGTCGAGGTGACGAGGCACTGAATATTATTATCACAAAGGCCGTTATCGGAGGTAAATTGTTTAATCGTATTTCCCGAAAGTTGGAATATCCCACTGAAATCTGCAGTACCCATCCAAAGGTTTTGCTTAGAATCAAGCGTTAGGCAACTAAAAAAATGTTCGTCTAAAGTTTTGGGTACACTTACTTTGGTGATGATACCGTTTACATAAACAAACAATCCGCTTGGTTCGGAATTGAACCAGAGTTTACCGTCGCTTTTATTTTCTACCATTGCGGTAGGAGCAAAGTTTATCAGGTTTTGATTCTTTCCAAAATGGCTAAAGGTCCTTGATGTAAGCAAGAACAAACCTTTACGACTTCCTGCCCAAATATTCCCTTCTCTGTCGCATAGCACACTCGACATTTCAGTTGCCGGAATGCCGTTGCTTTCATTCAAATGCGTTATTGTTCCCTTTTCCAAAACAGCCAAACCATTTGCTGTGGCCAACCATTGGCTTCCTTTGCTTGAAGTAGCTACATCTTCCACTCCCCAATAATCGTTTCCAAACCTTTCCTGATTAAGCTTCTCGTTTTGGAAGGAATAAATACCATCATCGGCATAAATCAGCATTTTGTTTTCCTTAAAGCTTAAATGGCCAATGCTGTTAAATACTTTAGGAAGAAATTCGTTAAAGGAATTACCTTTTCCTAATACCAAACCACCCCCATCAGCATATCCCACCCAAATATTTCCATTGGCATCTCCAGCCAATGTTTTTATTGGAAAACGGTCGTGGTCTTTGATGCTGATATGTTGGAACATAACCACATCGTAACGCATTAAACCGCCATTCCCCCCAATGCAAATTTGACCATTTACCTCTACAAAGGCGGCTATATTGCGAATTTTCACGCCATCCGAATCATTGAATGTCTTGATAGATTTACCTTCGATAAGGCTTAAGCCATACAGATGCGAAACCCAAATTCTACCCTTTGAATCAGTAAACAGATTAACGCATTTGTTGCTTTCTAGGCCATTTTGTGCAGTGAAATTTGTGAAGGTTTTTCCATCGAAACGTGATAGGCCACCGTTTGTAGCCACCCAAATATACCCTTTACTATCTTGAATTACATCGTTTACATTCGACTGAATTAATCCCTGATCGGTAGTGAAGTGCCGGAAGTTATACTCCTGAGCAAACAATGAAGTGCTGAACAAAACAAGAAATATGATTTGTAAAGTTCTTTTCATTGAATAGATGCTTGCAACACTTATATTAGTTGGGGTTGCAAAGGGCAATATTAATAGGAAAGGGGAATTGAAAATGAAGATGCTTATAAATTTCTACTTTATACAAAAAGCAATTTTCCTTTTTTTTGAGATTTTGCCAATTCAGAAGTCTTGATTTAATGTTTGAAAATAGCAACCATATTATGAGTATGCCAATAAAAAAAGCCCCTTGGCTGTCAAGGGGCTTTTTAACCTAATCATTAAATTTCAGAGTAAAATTTACTCCTTCA
>CANJNG010000249.1 GCA_947475205.1 Bacteroidota bacterium | reverse complement strand
TTTGACCGTAAAAAACAAAATATTGAAACTATATCCTGAAATCGAACCCCAATAAATCATTCTAAGAATTTGTAATTAGGTCAGTTTGAAGAATTATTATAACCGAAATATTGAAAAATGATGCCAATTGCATTTTGCAACGGTCTCAATACTGTTTGGCGTTTTTGGCGAATGTTTTCGAGGTCGAAAAAGGGTTCTACCTTTTTCATGTTGTTCAAATTAAGTTGCACCAACGAAGCATACACCTGCAATAGCCCTAAGGCAGTTTCTATGCGTTGTTCCTCAAGATTGTCCGACAATACCTCCGTAGAACCCATATCGCCCCGTTCGGCTTAGCGTTGCAGTCGTTAAGCGTAGAGTCCCGCTACGCTTGTCTTATCCGGCTTCCAGCCGTAAAGCAACAAAAACGAATAAAAGCGTAGTTTTGTCAATCAAAACCAATGCCAACAGGTTACCAAATAAAAGAACAAGACAGAGCCTATTTCGTTACCTTGCAAATAGTAAACTGGGTTGATGTGTTTACTCGCCAGAAATACAGAGATATGATAGTAGAAAACTTAGCCTATTGCCAAAAACACAAAGGTTTAGAACTATTTGCATGGGTAATAATGAGCAGCCACTTACACCTAATGCTTCGCAGTGCAAATGGAGAGTTGAGCGATTTTCTGCGGGATTTCAAAAGCTATACCAGCAAAATCATTTTAGCCGAAATAGAAACATCTACGGAAAGCAGAAAGGATTGGATGTTACGAATATTCAAAGATGCAGCTTTTGCTCACAAACGCAATTCTGATTACCAATTCTGGACACACGAAAACCACGCAGAGGTTCTGCTTTCAAACAAATTTATAGAACAGAAGATGGAGTACATACACAACAACCCTGTTAGATCAGGCATTGTATCTAACCCTACCGAATACCGATATTCAAGTGCAAGTGCTTACGCCGATGAAAAAGGAATGTTGGATATAATAGTATTAGAAAGACAATGGAAAACTTATACTCAAGGCAAGATGCCTGTAATACCAAGCGTAGCGGGACGCAACGCTTAACGCCCTATGCCGAACGGAAGTAGTTTTCAAAGCTGGAACGGCAAATTGGAGATATTGAAATAGCACGACAAACAACATTGAAATAAAGAGAAGGGCGAAGCAAATGCTTCGCCCTTCTTTGTCTAAGACAGTTTAATAAGCCTCAAAAGGCTATATAGCCAGTCTTGTGCAACTACTGTGCATCCGGCTATTTAGAAGCAAAACCCTTTAGTTTATTTTGGGTTATCATAGTTTCAATTTCGATTTCAATCTTTAAATCCCACATTTCAAGCACTGAAACCTCTTTTCCATATTCCGACATTTGCTCGGCTTGCGATTGCATTTTATGGCATTCTTCATTTATAGCTTCAAGCATTGCTTCGATGTCTTTTGCTCGCATATTACAGGGATGATTTATACCCGAAATTTGCTTTTGAAGTTTAATGGCGTGATAATGGGCAATATCAAATTTTAATTGTTCGAGAGCTAACAAATTGGGGTCGCGAAAATCTTTTACCCAAGCCTGACCGCAATCAAAGTAAGCGGAAATGTAGGGTTGAAAAAAATTATTCTTACAACTGTAAACCATTTCCACCCCACTGCTTGAATAGGAACGAGCAAACGAACTGGCATCGGCAACTCCTTGAAAACACTCAATTGTTACCTTGTTGGAATCGTTCCAAAGTATTTTCCCTTGTGGTTTTGGTCGGGGTTCCGGATCGGAAAACCAACCAATGAAAATGAGAAATATGGAATAATATACAGGCAAAATTCCTTGATTTTGACTGCAATATACGGTGTTTTACTGATTTTGTTGCAAGTTATCATTATTTATTAACAAGCAACGGTTCATTAAGGCCCCCTATGAACAAGGTTGGAAGCTGAATTAACCCCAACAAAGTTTTGTTCCCTTCTTCATAATGATTCAATTTTGCATCAAAATTCGAAACTCAATTCGAGTGGCGATAACACTATAGTATGTCTGAATTTCAGCAAGTTTCGGGAGGTTACCCCGAATTATTTCCACAAATAAAAGCCTTAGTTGAAGGCGAAACCGACCTTGTCGCTAATCTGGCCAATGTGGCCGCAGCATTGCATTCCACGTTTCCATTTTTATGGACAGGGTTTTATTTAGTGAAAGAGAATGAATTGGTTTTAGGTCCATTTCAAGGGCCGGTAGCTTGCAGCCGAATAGCCTTGGGTCATGGTGTTTGCGGAACTGCTTGGAAAGAAGCTCGCACAATAGTAGTCCCCGATGTGGAAAAGTTTCCGGATCATATTGCCTGTAGTAGCCTTAGCCGAAGCGAAATTGTTATACCCATAAAAGTTGGGAGTGCAGTTGTTGCTGTTTTGGATGTTGATAGTGAAAATTTGGAAGCCTTTAATGAAAACGACGCAAAATGGCTGGAAGCTATTTGTGAAGTTTTGGCTGAACACTGGAGATGAGCCACAAGTGATTGGATAACTGAATATGAAACTGCCTATTTTTGGCTTTTCCTATTAATTTGCTTTCAGGAAAACAATAGCTTAAACCCTCTTTTCGCTTTACTGTCTCATATTCTCTAAATGCTAAAAAAACTGCTTGTCCCTCTCTTGCTTTGGTTATGCTTTTGCATTCGGAGTATGGAAAGTCGCAGACAGCAATCATTTTAGATAAAAGCGATTCCACTTATAAGCACGGCAATTCTTTTTTGTTTAGCGTGGATGCTGAGCAGAAATTTTCTTCGGCTTCCTTTGGGAAGCAAGAGTTTGAAAATAGCTTTAAACCCGCATCCGATAAGGATTTCAATTTTGGACTTACCTCAACGGCAATATGGTTTAAGTTAAGGTTGGTAAACGTTACAAACGAACAGTGACTAATTAGGGGTCAGACTTATTTTCTGGGGAGCAAATGATTTATGCGAACAATTTTTCAAGTCTAAAGAGGAAGAATTTGACATCTGTTACACCTCTTAGATTCGCTCTAATCGGTTCCGTTTATCACGGCCACTATGGATTTCTTGTTCCTTACACCTGTGTTTTTGTTGGTTACAAAGGTGTATAGTTCGCCTTTAGAGAGGCTTACCTCATCGATGCTCAAGCTATCGGTAATGTTTTCGGGGTATATCAGGTATT
>CANJNG010000248.1 GCA_947475205.1 Bacteroidota bacterium | reverse complement strand
TTCCATTCCATTTGCCTCCAAAATTGATACTTACATAAAACGAAAACCAAAGGCTTTTGTTGGAAATAAAAGCCATCATTGGTATTTTCTTAAAATAGTAATCGAAAATTATCCCGGTTTCAATGGTCTTTACGCCCTTTTCTTTTCCTGCGTAATCAAAGCTTAATCCAAATTTTCCATAAATACCAGGATGAAGCTTTAGTTTATCGATGCCTTTATACCAAGGTGAACGACCATAAATGTTATTAATATTATGCTCAGGATTATTGGGATCGTAAGCCTCAGCTACTATTCCTCCATTTTGCAGGCGGCTATCTTTAATTATATCTACATAATAAGGTTTTGTTATACCCAATGAAGAACCACCTCCAAACAAATACCGCACTTCAATGGCACTTCCATCGGCTTTTCCCTTACTAAAAATTACTTTGTTTAAGCCATAGCCGGTGCGGAGCATTAAAAACGAGTTCATTTTCCCATATACATACCCCTTTGAATTCTCGTATGCCGAACCCTTAATTTCTTTGGGATGTTTGGCTGTAACAAAATCTATTTCCCAAAAAGTCTTGCTGAAACCGGTTTTATGGTGGCTGCGGCGAACGGTTAAACCCCATCCCGCACTGTTAGCCACTATACCGGCAGTAAATTCTTTGCGATAAAGCACCTTGGTGTCCTTGTCATCCTCAAGCGGTTTTTGCGAATATGCGTCTAATTTGCATAGCAGCAAACCAAAAAGAACCACATAACCAACCGATTTCATATAGGGCAAAGGTATTGAATTGTGCTTAAACAGAAACTATGGCTTACAAAAACCTATTCAGCATCAGCACTCCAATGGCAATTAAAGCCGGAAGTGCTTGTATGAAAAAGATTTTCCGACTGGCGGTAACTGCTCCATAAATACCCGCTACGGCCACACAGCCCAAAAAGAAAAGAGCAATATGTCCTTGCCAGTTAGCATCATTTATAAAGAAAGTCCAGATTAGCCCTGCGGCCAAAAAGCCGTTGTATAATCCTTGATTGGCTGCAAGTGTTTTGGTAGGCGTAAACATACTATCGGGCATTGAGCCTTTGAAAGCTTTTCGTCCGGCAGTTTCCCAAGCAAACATTTCTAACCATAGAATATAAATATGTTCGAGTGCTACGAAGCCAATAAGTAGTTTTGATAGGATATTCATTGGGCAAATATAGAAGTTAATTGGTGCAATTTGATATTTAACTAGTCTCAATAGCTATCAAAAATCTTTCAAACCACCATTAACTGCGTGCCATTAAACTCCTAATTTCGCACCCTAAAATCATACCCAATAAATGCAACGCGACAGCAAAATATTCTCTCTCATAAACAAAGAAAAACGCCGCCAAACGGTTGGAATAGAACTTATAGCTTCCGAAAACTATGTAAGCGACCAAGTCATGAAAGCTGCCGGGTCGGTGCTTACAAATAAATATGCCGAAGGTCTGCCTGGCAAACGCTATTATGGCGGTTGCGAAGTAGTGGACGAAGTGGAGCAAATTGCTATCGACAGACTTAAAACACTTTTCAACGCTCAATGGGCTAATGTGCAACCTCACTCTGGGGCCCAGGCCAATGCTGCCGTTATGCTGGCCTGCCTAAACCCCGGCGACAAAATTCTGGGATTTGATTTAAGCCACGGAGGACATCTTACTCACGGTTCACCTGTGAATTTTTCAGGTAAACTTTACAAGCCTTCATTTTATGGGGTGGAAGAAGCCACAGGGCTGATTGATTTTGATAAAGTGATTACGATCGCCGAAAAGGAAAAACCCAAGCTGATAATCTGCGGAGCTTCGGCCTACAGTCGTGATTGGGATTATGCCAAACTGCGTCAGGCAGCCGATAAGGTTGGGGCATTGCTATTAGCCGACATTTCACATCCATCGGGTTTGATTGCCCGCGGACTGCTCAATGACCCAATGCAGCATTGCCATATTGTTACCACCACCACCCATAAAACATTGCGTGGCCCCAGAGGCGGAGTAATTATGATGGGGAACGATTTCCCAAATCCCTGGGGTTTAACCACTCCCAAAGGAGAAGTGAAAATGATGAGTGCAGTGTTGGATGGTGCCGTGTTTCCCGGAACGCAAGGCGGCCCGCTCGAACATATTATTGCCGCAAAAGCAATAGCCTTTGGTGAAGCTCTTTCTGATGAATATTTTGATTACTGCCTGCGAGTAGTTGAAAACGCGAAACTCATGGCCGAATGCTTTATGAAGAAAGGCTATAAAGTTATTTCAGGCGGAACAGACAACCACTGCATGCTGATTGACCTTCGTAGCAAAGGCATCACAGGTAAACAAGCCGAAAATGCACTTGTGGAAGCTGATATAACTGTGAATAAGAACATGGTTCCCTTCGACGACAAATCTCCTTTTGTTACCTCGGGTATCCGTGTCGGCACTCCAGCAATTACTACGCGAGGCTTAACCACTAAGCATATTCCCAAAATTGTAGATTTAATTGATAAGGTACTGATGAACCATGATAAAGAAACAGTGCTTGCAGATGTGAAGGAAGAAGTGAATGCTATGATGAAAGATTTCCCGCTGTTTGCTGATTAGTATTTTCAGATTCTAATCTCATTACTCAATACTCTTTGAATACCATCCGAAATTACCTTTCGTTAATAAAGTTTAGCCACACGGCCTTTGCTTTGCCGTTCGCTTTCATTGGCTTCTTTTTAGCCATTTACAAGTTTGGCTTTGCTTTTGAATGGCAAACCCTCCTGAAAGTGTTGCTTTGTATGGTGTTTGCCCGCAGTGCGGCTATGGCTTTTAATCGGTATATCGACAGAAAGTTTGATGCTGCCAACCCCCGCACGGCCATTCGTGAAATTCCTGCGGGAATAATTTCTGCCGATTCTGCACTATGGTTTGTCATTCTCAATGGTGGACTGTTCACGCTCACCACTTGGTTTATTAATCCGCTTTGCTTTTACCTAAGCCCGGTAGCCCTGCTTATCACCCACGGATATTCTTTTACTAAACGCTTTACTCCGCTTTGTCATTTGATTTTGGGAATGGGTTTATCGCTTTCTCCAATTGGTGCATTCTTGGCTGTAAGTGGTAAGTTTGAACTGCTTCCTGTCCTCTTTAGCATATCAATTTTCTTTTGGGTGAGTGGGTTCGAC
>CANJNG010000247.1 GCA_947475205.1 Bacteroidota bacterium | reverse complement strand
TTGCAGTGCTTTTGTTGGTTTCATGAGTTTTTGTTTCGCAACTCAATTCTACTTGAAACCCGCTTTAGCACTGCTCCTTTTTCTGAAACTTAGTAACGCTATCCCGTTTATAACAATAAATTCTTACCCTTAGCCTGACGGCTATGCCCCTAGCCCCTATTCGGAATATCGGCCTTGGATAACTCAAAGTGGTCTTCTTCTTCTTTGAGTTTTTTCACGAGGTTTACACCCGCCGGCACCACATCGCAGCAAACGGTAATGAAGGAGCCGGGTTTGGCATTCTTCACGGCATGGGTAATGGCTTCGGCCTCGGTTTTTATGTGGCTCACCTTTTTGTCGGGGGCAACGGAGAATATGCCCTCTTTCAGCAAAGCAATAATTTCGTCGGCGGTGCGTCCGCGAAGCAACTTGTCTTGGCGGATAATAATCTCGTCAAACATTCCGGCCGATAGTTTGCCTAACTCTTTGATATCTTCATCGCGGCGGTCGCCCACCCCGGCTATTATGCCTACTTTATATGTAGCTTCGGTCTTTTCGAGGAAACGGGCAATGGCTTGGAATCCTGCTGCGTTGTGTGCATAATCGAGCATCACCTGGAAATGTTTGAACTGGAAAATATTCAACCTTCCGGGGGTTTGAGCAGGAGAAGGAATAAAGGTTTCCAAAGCCAAACGCATATCTTCAATCTTGAAGTTGCGGATAAACCCGGCGATGATGGTTGGCAATACGTTTTGAATCATAAAGGCCGCTCGTCCGCTCATGGTCAGTGGCACATCCACCACTTTTATCACCCTTATTTTCCAAGTTCCTTTGCAAAGCGTGAACCAGCCATCTTCAACAATGGCCGCCAAGCCACCTTTTTTGCAGTGTTCCACCACACGTGGGTTGTCGGTGTCCATGCTAAAGAGGGCGATGTTGCAGGCCAAACCTTCCCGCATTTTATACACCAAATCGTCGTCGGCATTCAGAATGGCATAGCCTTCGGGCATAACGCTTTCGGGCACCACAGCTTTTACGCGAGCCAAATCTTCGAGGGTGTGAATATCCTTCAAGCCCAAATGGTCGGCAGCAATATTGGTAACGATACCGATGTCGCAGGTGTGGAAACCCAAGCCCGCACGAATAATTCCTCCACGGGCAGTTTCCAACACAGCGAAATCAACCGTGGGGTCTCTCAGCACAAACTCTGCACTCACAGGCCCGGTGCAATCGCCTTCCTGCATCATTCGGTTTTGAATGTAGATGCCGTCGGTGGTGGTGAAGCCCACTTTATGTCCCATCGTTTTCACAATGTGAGCCATCAGCCGGGTAGTAGTAGTTTTTCCGTTCGTTCCCGACACAGCAATGATAGGAATGCGGCTGCTGCTTCCGGGAGGGTAAAGCATATCAATAACAGGTTCGGCCACGTTGCGAGCCAAACCAACGGCAGGTGAAATATGCATTCGGAAACCGGGTGCGGCATTTACTTCCAGCACTGCTCCTCCACTTTCATTCAGCGGAGTGCTAAGGTCTTCTGCCATAATATCTATTCCGCAGATATCAAGACCAATGATGCGGGCAATGCGTTCGGCCATAAACACGTTGTAAGGATGCACCAAGTCGGTTACATCTGTGCTGGTTCCACCTGTGCTGAGGTTGGCTGTTTTCTTTAAATAAACCACTTCCCCTTTCGGAACAATGGATTCTAAAGAAAAGCCTTTCTCGGCAGCCATAGCCAGACTTTGTTCGTCCACTTTTATGGAAGTTAAAACCTTTTCGTGGCCATAGCCACGACGTGGATCGGCATTGGTTTTATCTACCAATTGTTGCAGGGTAAGTTTACCGTCGCCCACCACGCAAGCCGGAGTGCGGTAAGCTGCTGCCACCATTTTATAGTTAATCACCAACACACGAAAATCGTGTCCGGTGATGAATTTCTCTACAATTACGCCTCTCGAAATCTTCTTAGCCACGGCCAATGCAGTCATGGCTTCGTCCCATGTTTTGATGTTGATAGTAGCTCCCCGTCCGTGGTTTCCATTCAGGGGTTTGGCCACAAGCGGATACCCAATACGACGAACTGCTCTTTCCAACTCTTCTTCGTCATACACCACTGTTCCTTTCGGCACAGGGATTTCGGCGGCTTCGAGCAGGTTTTTAGTTTCTTCTTTATCGCAGGCAATTTCTACGGCAATGTTGCTCGTAGTGCTGGCAACTGTCGCTTGAATACGATGCTGATTTACGCCATAGCCTAATTGAACGAGAGAACGTTTATTTAAGCGGATCCACGGAATTTTTCGAGCCACTGCTTCTTCTACTATCGAACCTGTGCTCGGGCCGAGGCGTTCGTCTTCGCGAATTTCACGCATTTCCTGTACGTCCCTATCCAAATCATACTCTTCGCCGTCTATCAATGCCTGAGCAATTCGCACAGAAGACTTAGCTGCATAAATACCCACTTTCTCTTCCATATAATCGAACACTACATTATATATACCATGTTCGCCGGTGCCTCGGGTGCGGCCAAAGCCACAATCCATTCCAGCCAGGGTTTGGATTTCAAGGGCAATATGTTCAATAACGTGCCCCATCCAAGTTCCGTCTTTCACTCGGCTGAAAAACCCACCACGCTCTCCCTCCGAACAGCGATGCTCAACCATTGTGGGAAACATTTTTTGAAGGCGTTCGCCAAAACCATCAATCTTGTTGGTAGGCTTTTCTTCTAAATCTTCAATATCAAGTCTCATCACAATAAGTTTATGGCGACGGATAGACCAGTAGTTTGGGCCTCGCATGGCACGGATTTCGAGAATTTTCATATATTTTTTAGTAGTGGGTAATGGTCGCTAATTTTCTTTTTGAGTATTAAAGCCGATCACAATTTATGATGAGAAGTTTGAGATTTCAAATTTCAACCTCAAACTGTCAAATTCCAGTATGTTATTTGTGACCCCTCGGATAATTTGCACAGCTCAAAGTTTTTCGGGCGGTAAACTTAAAAGTTTTCAGGAATGAAAAGGCGGATAGGGAAATTATTACAGATAATTTAACAATAGTGTCCTAAAAGATTTTCTAGTTCGGAACATTTGTTGATTTGATTGGGCTACAGGGATTGAAAAAGGTATTTTCAAAAAAGAACCCCCTGAATTGGATTTTGGACAGGTTCGTACTTTGGTT
>CANJNG010000246.1 GCA_947475205.1 Bacteroidota bacterium | reverse complement strand
TTGAGCTTGGAAAAATCCAAACCCGGATAATCCTTAGGCAAAATGTTTTGTTTCATTTCGGCAAACGAACCCGCCAATTCAACGCCAGTAGGCCCTGCACCAACAATTACAATATTCAGCAATGCTTCCTTCTCGGCTTCCGACGCCGAAAACAGCAGTTCAAAGTTTCTGAGAATATGATTCCGCAAGCCGATGGCTTCTTCCGTAGATTTCATGGGAAGGGCATACTTTTTCAGATTCTCATTTCCAAAGAAATTGGTTTGACAACCCGTAGCAATAACCAGATAATCATAAGCAAACTCTCCAATATTGGTTTCAATACTGTTTGATTCAGGTTTGATATTTAGCACCTCGGCCAGCCGAACTCCAACATTATGCTTTTTTTGAAATATCTTTCGGAAGGGGAAGGAAATACTCGATGGTTCCAACCTCGACGTAGCCACCTGATAAAACAAAGGTTGAAACTGATGATGGTTTTGCTTATCAATAAGCAGCACATCAAAATAATCTTCATCGAGGTTTTGAGCCAATTGCAATCCGGCAAAGCCGCCACCCACAATTACTACTTTCTTTTTTGCTGACATTATATTTGAATAGTATTACAAACCGCTAAGAACCTTGTTTGCGAAACAGCTAAATTATTCTTATTTCCCAACAGAAAATTATTTAAAAAGAAAAAACTAAAAAGGTTCGCCGGTGAAACAATTTATACCTTTGTCTTATGTCAAACTCAATTTTAGCAGGAAAAAGAGGCATCATATTCGGTGCTTTAGATAGCAATTCAATAGCTTGGAACGTGGCCGAACATGCCCACGCCGAAGGAGCTAAATTTACATTAACCAATGCCCCTGTTGCATTAAGGATGGGGACCATGAAGGAACTTTCGGAGAAGTGCGGTGCTGAGGTTATTCCGGCGGATGTAACACTTACCGAAGATATGGAGCAACTTTTTACTAAAAGTATGGAGGTGTTGGGCGGTAAATTGGATTTTGTGCTGCATTCGGTGGGGATGTCGCTAAACGTTAGAAAAGGACGTGATTATACAGATACCAATTACGATTTCTATCATAAAACAATGGACATTTCGGCCATTTCGCTGCACAGAATGCTTCAAACGGCGATGAAATTAGATGCACTGAATGAAAAGGCATCGGTGGTGACACTTACTTATATTGCCGGACAGCGAGTATTCCCCGATTATAATGATATGGCGGATGCAAAAGCAATGCTCGAGAGTATTACCCGCAGTTTTGGATACCATTATGGGGTGAAAAACAAAGTGCGGATTAACGCAGTGTCGCAAAGTCCGACCAAAACCACCGCCGGAAGCGGAGTAAAAGGCTTTGGCGATTTCTTTGGCTATGCCGATAAAATGTCGCCTTTAGGAAATGCTTCGGCTAAAGATTGTGCAAAGTTTTGCTGTGCACTGTTTAGCGATTATACCCAAATGGTAACCATGCAAACGCTTTATCACGACGGAGGCTTTTCGGCAATGGGCGTAAGTCCGGCCGTGCTTTAGTATAAAAGCACTCCTCCTTTCTTCCCCTAAATCAAATTCAGGCGTTTCGCAAACTTATCGGCGAAATCCTTTAAGTCTTTAGCCACTTGCTCATCATTGGTGGAACGCAGCATGGTTTCTCCCATAGAAATAATGGTTTGATGAAAAAAGATATGCATTTCGTCAACGGTCATTTCCTTTGTCCAAAGGTCTATTTTTAGGGAGCTTTTATCTTTATCGTCCCAAAAAGCAAGCATCATAGCCCGGGTTTTATTAACCGTGGGAACATTGCTTTCGCTGGCGTGCCAGAATATATTCTCCGGCACTTTGTGTTCGTCTAACTCTACTTTGATATTTATTTCGCTGGTCATTATGGTTTGTATTTTGATTCTCTTAATATTTTTTCGAAGTCGTTTTCCTTCATTAATTGCTGCAAAGTTACGTCAGGATGGTTTTTCATATAGGCCCTGATTATCTGCCAGCCTAGCCATTGGCCAATTCTGCCGGGCGATTCGCGAGGGAGGCCTGCCGTGAAGGGAGCTTCGTTAACCAATTTCACAATTTCTTCCTTTTGGGTGCTGAAAAGCAGTTTTTTGTTTACCAGCATTTTCCACACTTTCGATTGGTTTTCTTCGCACCATTTCATTTGCTCGGGGCTGTAGTTGATTTTTATGGCATCCTCGGTTTCGGGATAAAGAGCATCGAGAAAATAAAGCAATTTTCCCTGATAAATCATTTTGGACAAAAGCGATGAGGAGTTTGCAGGCTCTTCAAACACGGTGCTGGCCCAGCCTTTTATTACATCGGTGGCCAGAAATTCCTTAGTCATTGTTTTGGTTTTGTATTTTGGCAAACCAAGCAAAGGATAGTATTGGCAACTGTCGCCCAAATACATTTCGAGGCCGATAGCGAGAAAGGTGTCGGTAGTAACTACGGCGAAATTGAAGCCGGAATTCATGGAAACCACCCGGGGGATGAGGGAATCGGGATAATAATGTTTGTAATAGGTAAAAGCACCGGCTAGGTCGCTTTCCAAATCGGCGAGGTCGGGATATTTTTTCAGGATAAGTTTATTCACATCTTTCATATCGCGGTCCTGCGTAAATGAAAGAAAGGTTTGGTTAAACTCTATCGTGTCTGCCGATGCAAGACTAAGGATATTGACAGCAAAATCATTAAAAAAGCTACCGTATTTTTTGCGAAGCAGGGCTATTCCACCACTGATATTGTTGGGATCGGTGTTAAAAACATCCTGCTCGAAGCGTTCTATTTTAAGCGATATTTTTTTCTCCTCCACTTCGGGAATGCTCAGTTTGGGTTTATCGCTATTGCACGAAAACAGCAGGGAGGAAATGGAAACGAAGAGGAAAAGTTTTTTCAAAAAAAAGATATTGGCAAAGGTAGAATGGATAAGGCAAGCGAGAAGATATTGTTTGAACAAATTAGCGAAAAGGTCGGAGATGTATTTTAGTTTGTAGCATTTCCAGAGAATTATTCAATTCTGAATTAGCCCAAACACCCATAAATACTAGTAAAAAAATATTTGGATGTTAATAAGTAAGCATATATATTTGCTCCCTCTATGAAGATAAATCCTTACCTTTATACACCTGAAAGGGTCAGCGGTCAGCGGTCAGCGGTCAGCGGTCAGCGGTCAGCGGTCAGCGGTCAGCGGTCAGCGGTCAGCGGTCAGCGGTCAGCG
>CANJNG010000245.1 GCA_947475205.1 Bacteroidota bacterium | reverse complement strand
GGCAACATAACCGCCACGGGCGGCAGCACCATTAGCCACCGAGGCGTGTGCTGGGCAACCACCACCAGCCCAACAACTGCCAACGACACCACACTAAACGGCACAGGCACAGGCACGGGAAGCTACACCAGCACCCTAACGGGGCTGAGTGCAAATACTACCTATTACGTTAGGGCTTATGCCATAAACAGTGCAGGCACAGCCTACGGCAACGAGGTAAGCTTTACAACAGGCGATATCTATACCATGGGCAGCGGAGTAACCGATATTGACGGCAACACCTATACCTCTATTATATTAGGCACACAAGAATGGATGCAGCAGAATTTGAGGGTTACGAGGTTTGCGAATGGGGATAGTATTCACCAAGGAATATATAATAGTTGGGGAAATATTGATACTATTGCACAATGGGCTTCATACCAAAACACTAGTTCCTATGATGTTCCTTATGGGAAATTTTATAATTGGTATGCTGCAACTGATGCACGGAATGCCTGCCCCACAGGATGGCATCTGCCTTCAATATCAGAATGGAATACTTTGCGTACATATTTAAACCCATCCATTTTTCAATTGTATGATGTTCTTAATGGCGAAATGCTAACAGAAGTCGGTTCTGCACACTGGCAGGCAGGATTTAATTCAGATGCAACTAATACAAGCGGATTTACCGCCGTCGGATCTGGATTAGATTTCGCATCTTTTGGAACAGGTGCAGAGTGGTGGAGTTCAACAAATGCAGCGGGAAATGAAGGTCAAACAATGATTATTGACCTGTCAGTTGTTTTTCCTGGTCCAATATCCCACCTTGCTTCTAAACTTGACCTGTCTCCTAGATATTTGGGAAATGCTGTGAGATGCTTAAAAGATTAGCAAGAATACCAATGAAATTATTTTATACCATAGTTTGCCTCTGCATTATTGCTGTACAAGCGGAGGCTCAAATCCCCCGCTAGTCCTAGTTTAGCAAAGCGTAACGAGGACTTTTGAGATTGGCGTTTGTAACGCCATAAACAACAAATCCAATATTTCGCCCCTACAGGGCTTCTTAAAACATACGGGTATCTCTTAACCCGGGGCTTCACCCCAGCTGGCGTAGGTGTTCGCTAAAAGCGGTTTATCAACCGCTT
Organism: Bacteroidota bacterium; assembly: GCA_947475205.1. Taxonomy (GTDB): domain Bacteria; phylum Bacteroidota; class Bacteroidia; order JAIBAJ01; family JAIBAJ01; genus JAIBAJ01. The sequence continues at coordinate 2,071 of CANJNG010000245.1, read as the reverse complement.
TTCTTGTTCTGTGTGGTCTCTGACCCACAATTAAAAATTCAACAATAAAAATCAGTCCCCAATCAGCCCCATCTGCGTCATCTGCGTGCCAATGCATTCCCATCCCTCCATCCCAAAAAAAAACGCCCCGGCAAAAACCGAGGCGTTCCAATCGTAATTCGTAAATCTAAAATCTAAAATCGAATTAGGCTTCCGGCAACAAATAAATATCCCAAACATTTTCTTCATGCTCTTCTACTTCAAACTCATTTTCAGTAGGAGCAAAGCCAGCCTTTGTAGCCTTTAGCACCAGCGTTTCAGGCCCCGCATCAAATGCCACATAAACCCCTTGGGCATTCGTCACCCCAACTCCCACGCCATTCACCTGCGAAAGGCTCACACCACCTAGCAGCGTTTGATCCACTGCATTGAAAGTCCGTATCGTCAACCGCGTTGGCAAACTACTCTTAGGCACCATCACCACATCCACATCCACCCTCACCCCCGCATTTATATACACCACCTTCTGTTGCGTCAAATAACCATACATACTAAACACCAAAGTATATTGTCCTGCTGGTAACGATTTAAATAAATAGTTCCCCTTAGCTCCTGTTTTCGTTTGCTTATTTAGTGAAGGAATCATCACTGTCATTTTTGCAATTCCTTCTCCTGTCACTTTATCTTTGGCCTGTCCTTTTAAAGCCAACTTCGTTGTTGGATTATTGTCAACTTTAATCGAATTTTTAAATGCCTCATAAAACAAAGGATGAGTTTCCATATAATTCATCGCCGTTGATGCAAATGTTGTTTTTCTAAAAACAATCAACTCATCAAGTTTTGCATTCATCAGGGTATTTGCAGCTGCCCTATCCTCAATCTTAGTTTGAGGAATAGTCACCACCGATTCATAATTTCCGATATTCGTAACATAACTACCTTTCCGCAGCACAGTAACATAGGTTGGTTCTATACCCGCATTATCATTTATCAACTTTAAAATATCCTTACCTTTAGTAAGCAATTCAGTATCCTTCATTCTTACTAATTCATATTCCTTTACATCTGCCGCATTATATACGCCCGGGTTATTCACTGCCGGCCTGGTTGCCCAAACCTTAATTCTTCCCGAAACAAATAAAATGTCCCTTATCAATGTATTCTCATAATTTTTCTTTTCAACTGCATATCCCGTTATGATATGCTCTGCCACTTGCTTCAAGTCTTCTATTTCTAGAATCTTTGCAACAAATGCATCATAATCGTCCGAAAAATCAGTGTCTAAGTTCCAAATAGCATTGTTTTGGTCGCATTTTTGTTTTGTTCCGAGGCAAGAACTATAATACGCCTCTCTTTTGCTGTTCATAGTTTTTTAGGTTAAAATTAGACACCAAATTTAAATAGTACTTAAATATCTAGTTACCATTATCTTCAGTCTAAAAATCAAATTAAAATAATAATAATTCAAAAGTCATTTTATTACCATAACCAACCTCCAAAATAAATGTATGCCGCATTATTACTACAACCAATATAATTCCCGTGCCTTTTTAGCTATTTAAAATTTTTGAATTAATCATTAAATAATAAGTCGAAAATTTTTTAATGAGTTTATAATATTTGAAATTTCATGAAATAATACATCAAAGTATTGTCTCAATTTCCAGCCTTCTAACGTATCATAATAGCAATTAGTCCCTATATTACATAGCCTTTACCATAAATAAATACGCCTTTCCCTAGTTCAACATTTCACTCCTTTAACTTAAATCACCATTCAATTTAAATCCATCTTTTACGGTTCATAGTGTATTAGTTGTCATTATGTCCATCTAATGCTTCCTTCTTCTATAAAGATTGCAATATTTTCAAAAACAACAATGTCTCCATCCGTGTTCTCCCTGTTCAATTAACAGTAGCATAAATGCAATTGTGTTGCATTATGTCATCTCCTAAAAAAACTTGACACATTTTGAAAACAAAAAACTCAAAATGGAGAAAGAGAAACAAGAAGAAAGACACACTATATTAGTGTCAGATTCGTTTGCAAGAACGGACGAAAAACGTCGTTACGAGATACCCTTTCGACGAT
>CANJNG010000244.1 GCA_947475205.1 Bacteroidota bacterium | reverse complement strand
TGGGACAACCCACTTACCAATATCAGATGGCGGGTCCAACGTCTTTAGGCCTGGACCTATCATCCTTTTTTCACCCTTGATCCACACATCAGCATAGGACTCTTGATTAGGACCACACTCCATGCCGACTGCGTCGGCAGTTGGTTTAACGTAGTTGCGCGTGGCGCATAGGCGGTCAATGCGCTTATTCGCGGACCATATGGAGATACAACACGTCTGGTCTCCAATGTTGACATACACTAACCCCTGTGTAGGTAAGTGGACAATGGTTGCAATCGTGGGAATTGCTATTGCACGTCCATCCATGCCAAAGACGGCGTTTTCACTTTTATTAAAAGCCTGTACTTCCCACACTACATCCCACCATAAATAAAGGGGGAATGAGTGTGTTGTCGTCGTGGCATCGGCCGTATAGACTCTCACGTATCTTGTGGTATGGAAGATAACGATAGTGCCCGGGAGTACGGTCATATCGCATCCATACTCCCTGTATTTCGTACGGTCGTGAGAGGACTGTGGGGGGATTGTCGGAGTAGCCCACGATCCAAAGGAAAGGGATCGCACATACTCGTTCTGGCGACGTTTGATTGTCACGAACACGCCGTGCTTGTACCCTATTGGGGCTGGGTTGGGAACAGGAAGAAAGGGTTGTTGTTCCCTCATCTCTTGAAGCTCTGTGTCATTGAACTCATTGTATGAGCCGTCCGTATAGTAAACAGTGATGGCGGCGGCGGTGGTGGCAAGTACGGCTAGAAGCAGAAGCAGAGGCAAAAGAATATAACGTGTCATGATAGACCTCGCTTGTTATATGCTAATAAATATAACCTCTACAATAAGTTATATTTATCAATTTTTACTTGTGCTTTTAGCGTTATATAACGCGAATTACAAAAAGGGCGCGTAGAATCATTAACTCCATATGGCTTTTATTAGGTCCGCTGTAGTCGTTTGTTCGTAACGCTGTGGAACATACTCGCCGTTCATGAGTTTGTCCATGTCATCTCTTCGTTGCTGGGAAATTATACGAGGCGCCATTGGTTGTGTCGGCGTTGGTTGTGTCGGCGGTGTGTTGTGTCGGCGTTGGTTGTGTCGGCGTTGGTTGTGTCGGCGTTGTGTTGTATTTGGTTGTATTGGTAAATATATTAAAAATTCAATTTTTACACAATGATATCCATTCTTGGTAGCGTCCCTTAGGGTCAAAAATTTGTTTAGGATCATGCCATTTATATAGTTCTTTATTTGGAACATCTTTTAAATGAGGTAACCATTTTTTGATATATACACAATCAGGGTCCCATTTTTTAATCATAGAATTATCAATAGACATAGGTCTACCTGCGATAGTAGAACCAGATGGTGAAAACTTTTTACCAGGAAAATCTAATTCTGTTACCCATTGTGCATTCAATTTATTTTGTGATGTTGAACAATCAACAAGATGTCTGGAAAACCAATCATGTAAGCCATAATAACGACAAAGAGGATTAATTAATAAATATTTTACTGAAAATACACCAACAATCATACGACATCTATTATGCATAAATCCTGTATGTAATATTTCTTGAATTGCTGCGTCAACTAATAAAAATCCAGTTTTAGAATTCATCATTATTTTCCATTCATCTTGTGATTGTTTATTTCTTTTAGTAATAACAGAATTATTAGATAACCATTTTAATTTATTATATCTATCATCAATATGATCAACATAACTTGATGCTTTTGGTAAAAATCGTAATATAATATGATAATAGTCTCTCCAAATAATTTGATTTATTAATTGTGATGATGGACCTATTTTACTAACAACCTTTTCATAAAATTCACGTTCAGATATACAACCAAAATTTAGATATGCAGATAATCTTGTTGTTTCATAATCTAAACTATCTCTTTTTGTATTATAATCTTTAAAATCACCTAATTTTGATAATTTTAATAAACCTTCTTTACGACCACCTATTTCAACTTGATCTATATCCATATTTCCAACTTTCCATAATTCATTAATGTCTTTTATTGTTAATGCAACAGAATCTATTTTTAAATTTGTATTACTAAAATCTATTTTACTATTATCCACCTTATTAAACTTTGATTTATATTTTAACATATTTTTTTTAAATGCACCATATTGTTTATATGGTAAACTATTTTCAGTGTCTCGTAATAAATAATCTGCAGATATTAATGTGTAATCATCATTGTTTGTGTATATATCAATATCATTTTTATTACAAACATCTATAATTAGATTATCACGATATAAGGAATATTCTGTATAATCTTCATTCATTCCAAAACAAAATTGCTTTTTCTTTTTTTTTAACTCTTCTATTAATGATTCAACCACTTTCCACGGATGTCCTTTATAAACATGTAATTTTCCTTTTGCATTATTAACATCATCGTGTAAATCAATAACTGATTCGCATAAAAATTGTAGAGCAGGATAACTAAGATAATCCTTATTCTTATTATTTTTAACCGCTTGATTCGGATCAAATATAAAAATTGGAATAATTGTTGATACTATTTCATTAAATTTAATTAATCCCCTATTATCTTTTATTCGTAAATCTTTTCTAAAAATGTAAATTCCTATCTTCTCAACACCCTTATCACCCTTATCACCCTTATCACCCTTATCACCCTTATCACCCTTATCACCCTTATTTTTGCTCATATTTATAATTATTGTTGTTATATTTATTGTTTATATTTATTGTTTATAGTTTATATAAAAATTATAATTTATAAAAAGGTTGGTGAAATACATCAATAAACCGTGAGAGTATACTTAGTTGACTGATAGGTATACTTAGTTGACTGATAGGTATACTTAGTTAACTGATAGATATACTTAGTTGACTGATAGGTATACTTAGTTGACTGATAGGTATACTTAGTTGACTGATAGGTATACTTAGTTGACTGATAGAGTATACGGATCAATATTATATTCAATAATTGTATCAATTTCTTTTTGCAAGTTGTTCATGTATTCTTGATTGTGTATATCTTCAACACATCCATTTTTTTTAGGGATTATGCTATAATTAATAACAAGGGAATCGCGACCATACTTTTTAATAACATCATTTACATTTAAAGAACCACGATGTCTATAATATTGCCATACTAATGTTTGCATGTCTCTATTCATTTTAGTTTTTTTTTTTAAGATATATAGATTTTACTATCATCTCATTTTTAACATCCGTGACAT
>CANJNG010000243.1 GCA_947475205.1 Bacteroidota bacterium | reverse complement strand
TCTATTTGATTGAAAAATTGTTTCTTGATTTTTCGGCCACTTATACTTAAATCTGAAAAACTGAGTTGATTGGTCGCTTTTTGCATTTGGTTTGTTTGTTTGCAAATATACTAAAACTAACTGTAATTAAGTAGTTTAAGCGACTTTGTTGCTGACATTTTGTTGTGTGTTTTACGATTGTTTGTCTTGCAACGGTTTCATAATTTCCAAATACAGATTCACATTGGTTTGTTTGTAGTTTTTATACATCCGGGGGAAAAGCAAATAGCCCATTGATAAATTATAGTTAAATGCCTTGTCATAGCGAATTTCGACATTGGTAAATGCTTCGCTGTAATTAGCAGGCAGCAGAAACGAAGTGGCAAGTGAAATAGCAAATTTGTTTTTCAAAAAGGTGGTAATTAAGCCCAGCCCCAAGCCTGCATTGTCGCCCATAACCAAACTCGATTCGGCCTCGTCATGCGGCTCTGTGCCCCCGGCAAAGTCAAGCATCGCTGCCATCCTGAAGTGTTGATGGTCACCATCCCTATTCAAAAACCGATACTTTACCGACATCAAAAAGTTATCGAAACCATAGGGATATTTCCCGCCCTTCTTCACACCGTGGGTATAGTAGCCTCCATTTCCATCATCTAAAATTGCTCCTTGTGGAAGCGTTTTCGCGTGGTGATTAGAAAAACTAAAGCTTTGACTTATCATCCATCGGGGTGAAAGCCCAAACATGAATCTATAAATCTGCGATGAACGGGTTTGATTCAGCTCTTTATAAAATTCGTTTGAAACCCGAATTCCAAGCACGCCTTTCGGGATATTGCTTGCCGGGTCGTTGTGAGGAAATAGCTCCTGAGCGGAAATAGATTTCCCCAAACAAATAAAACCAAGTATAAACGCATATACTCGATTCATTGCTCTAACTGAATGAAATATATTTTTTCGTTAGCTTTACCGCAGGTTTGCTTTAAGCTCTTTTGTGCAGTTTTCCAATCTTTTGGACTGAGATAGTTTTTACCTAAAAAGCTAATAAGTTTTTTCTTTGATATAGCCTTTCCATCATTACCTACTAATTGATAATTGGCTTTTTCGAAAATAAAGCAATTCCCATTCAAGGTTATGGTTGAAAAATCGAGTTCAGCTTTAAGGAACTGCAACGAAAATCCGGCATCTATTACTGCTTTAGCTACTTTGTCTATTTCTACCTTTTGATTGGGTTTAAACGTAATTCGCCCAACGGTTTTCACCAACTCCATTTCCACAGAATCCACAAACTTTAACTTCTTCCGTAAACTCATCTCTACGCTTCGTGAACATTGCGAACACGTTAAACCTGTTAGGCCAATTTCAGCATAAGTGTATTGAGCTTTTAAAATATTTGTTGATAATAGAAATAAAGAGACTACAAGTAAGAGTATAAACTTACAAGGTAATGTTGCCAAAACCCTCCCCCTTTTAAAGGGGGAGTTAGAGGTGATTTCAAAACAAAATTCCATTTTAAAAATGAAACCGTTCTGCTACACCCTATCTTCCACCAAATATTCATTCCGGTCAGGCGAATTTCGCGACACCATCTCCGCTAAAAAACCTGTGGTGAATAGCTGAGAACCAATAATCATAGCCAATAGACCAAAATAGAAAAGTGGCCTTTCTGTCATTCTATACTCATGGAAAGCAAACTTGGCAAATGCCAGATAAGTAGCAATTCCAAAGCCAAGCGTAAAGCTAAGCAGCCCTAAAGTTCCGAAAAAGTGCATCGGCTTTTTACCGAAGCGGGACACAAAAGTGATGGATAGCAAATCCAAGAAACCGTTCACGAAACGCTCCAAGCCAAATTTAGAAGTACCGTATTTGCGTTCCTGATGTTGCACTTCTTTTTCACCAATCTTTACAAATCCAGCCCATTTCGCGATAACCGGAATATAACGGTGCATTTCGCCATATACTTCAATTGTTTTAATTACCTCATGTCGATAGGCTTTCAAGCCGCAATTGAAATCGTGGAGTTCAATACCGCTCATTTTACGGGTAGCCCAGTTGAATAGTTTGGTTGGGATAGTCTTGCTGGGCGGATCGTAGCGTTTAGCCTTCCATCCCGAAATCAAATCGAATTTGTCTTGAGTGATAAGCCTATAAAGTTCCGGTATTTCATCGGGACTATCCTGCAAATCGGCATCCATTGTTATTACAACATTGCCGTGGGTTGCAGCAAATCCCACATTCAAAGCTGCTGATTTTCCGTAATTACGTCTAAATTTTATTCCCTTTATGTTAGGATTCTCAGCTTTTAGCTGCTGAATTACCTGCCAGCTTTTGTCTTTACTGCCATCATCAACAAACAACACTTCATAGCTGAAATTATGGGCTTTCATCACCCTATGAATCCACGCAGCCAACTCTCCGATAGACTCCTCCTCATTCAATAAAGGAATTACAATGCTAATATCCACAGGTTAAAAGTTTAAAAATTAGCTGCAATTAATTGTCCATATTGCCAAATGGATTAGGGTTTTCTTTCTTCAGAATTGCAGCAGTAATCAAAGAAACAATCAATCCTAGAAACACATAAGTAAAAATGGTAATTATGCCCATAATACCCGGAGTCATAATTTTGGTTTGCATCTTCATTGTCATTTCAATCTGGTCTTCACTCAACCCTTGATCCTCCAACTTCGACTCTGTCATATCTATAATCTCTTGCAGGCTTTCGGGGGAGGCGAATTTAAAAAAGGCATATGTGAAAAAACCCAATAGAATAGATCCAAATAGCGAAACTAACACCCCTTGTCCCACTCCCTGCCCGTAAGACATAAACTCATTATTGTTCTTTCGATAATTAATTGAACCTAAGACAATGAAAGAAACAAAAACGACTAAAAAAAGTAATTGTGGAGCAATGCCTTCCCTGATTTTTAATATTTGCAGCACAAACATTACACTCATTGCCGACAAACCAAGCATTGCACCATAGTTCATTGCATTTTTAAGGGGTGAGAAATTGGTGGAGTTTTGCATTTGCCGCAAAAGTATGTTTTTTGGGGAGAGATAAAACTAGTATTTAAGATGAAGCCTATAAATTAAATTGCCTCAAACCAAAATTCAATTTCGATTTGAGGCCAATAGCGTCCTAAACGATTAAAATAGGAGAATCGGGAATAAGTATCTCAAAATACCTTTGAGTTGCATAACCACACCCAATTCTCCGATGGCAAACATAACACTTTTCGCCCAAATTGTATCCAAACTGGATAGGAACAAATTTTC
>CANJNG010000242.1 GCA_947475205.1 Bacteroidota bacterium | reverse complement strand
AGTATTTGCATTAGAACCAATAGCAAAAAATAAATTTATTGGTTATTATGAAGGAGATGTTATATTTCATATCCATTGTGGTTCATATTACATGTCAATAAGTGATGAATGCGGTATAAATGCTGTTTGCTACCCGCGTTGCTATATGGCAATGATAAATGATACATATAAAACAGATTATAAATACAATTGTGAATTTATTATAAATGAAAATAATAGTGACTACAATAAAAAAGTAGAAATATGGTCAATTAGTGATATAAATATAAATGATGAACTATTTATTAGTTATGGTAATGATTATTGGATATAACTAACACATGGCTTACAAAATAAAATTGAAATTTTATATTGTTAATAAGTTCTAAATATTACATACACTTATACAGAACACAATGATTTTTTCAAGTTCTTGTATTCCAGTGGTTATTGCAACCTTAAGACTTTTCCCATGGTGGAGAGTTGTTGCAATGTTTTTCATCCCGTTTCTTACAGCATATCTCAATCACTATATGCACCATCTTCTTGAGAATGAGGCAAATGATGTGTACAAGTGTATCATCATAACAGGAATGTACAACTACATCGCGTATGTTGTGCAACAATCTCTCATGTTTCGGCAAGGGCAGATAATGAAGGAGGAGCTGGTGCAGAAACTTCATCTTATTCATCTTGAATGCGGTGTTTCTCTTCCTGGTATAAACCAAAGACAATATAAGGAACTATGTGAAAATGCGTTCAAATTGCACGACTTTCTCACCGTGATGCCAATCTTGTGGTCAACCATTGTAAACTTTGGTGTCACTATTTCCCTCATGGATACGGATGGATACATTGTTCCACTTCGTTTGATTTATACTGTTGGTTGTATTGCTCTTTGTGGATTGATAACATATATGACGGACCATTCTGTTTACGAAAAAACCACACCACCTCCTGGAACAATTGTTTCTTTTAGAAATTCTAAAGGTAGCAATATGAAGATGGGATTGGGATATAGAGTGGATAAGGATTATAATAGGCGGAAAAGAGAGAGAATGGATGCACAACATAGATACCAAACTTATGTCATCGTCGGCATGAATGTTATTACAACCTACGTTGCATTGAAAAGTGGAAACATTGCACAACTTCACTCTTTCTCCAATATTTCATGGATGATTGGATGCTTGTCAAATAACCTCAAGTCATTGCAATATCATACATACATGACAGAGTTTATAACCTTTATGGATTGTATGAAGAAGCATTGTTTGAAATGCACTTCCCTTTACCCTTGCCCTAGCCCTAGCCCTATCCCTTCCCTTCCCCCTCTTCCCCCCATAACCAACATCGCCTTTCACAATGCCACGTTTGGTTATTACAATGGGGACCTTTTGAACGATTCCAAGTATGTTGTAGTAGTGCATAACCTTAACTTTACATTTTTTGGGGGAATGTTGTACTATATTGAAGCAACAAATGGAATTGGTAAATCCACATTACTTAACATGTTTACCTCAAATCTGCATGATGGTTTCATAACCTTTGATGGTATAGATCGTACACAAATGTCCTTTAGTGACCTACGTCGGTTAGTTATTCGCGGGTATCAGGCATCAGAGTATAGTCCTACATTTTCCAAGGATGATACTGCCTTAGTCCAAGGGATGGACTCGTGGTTGGAGGAGCAACTCGGGTTGTCTGATCTATTTGGCAAAGACTTTGTTGAAATGTCCGGTGGACAGAAGAAGCGAATGTTAATCTACATGCTTTTGACAGCACCAGCAACGGTTCTGTTACTGGATGAAATCTTATCAGAACTTTCAACCGAGGATGTTCCAGAAGTTCCTGAAGGAGGTGGGTGGTTGAGCAGAGTTGTAAATACTCTTGTCCAATGGCCAGGAAGAAAACAAAAAATTATGATTCTTGTAGGACATGGATTAATAAATATGATTCCTAACGATGATACATCAGTTCACTTGCATCTTAAACAATGTATAAGTGGAACAACGTTGACAATACAATGACTTTTTGTACAAAAATTTTTGTCATTCACCTTCTGCCATGGCCACGGCCACGACCACGACCACCTCTGCCACGACCACTTCTGCTACTTCTTCTTTGTTGAACTTGACGTAACTGAGTAATGACAAACAATGAAAATGAACACGGACTCTGTGCATCTGTAAAACCAGGTGGGTCTATCTCATTTTTTTCAAACAATTCACCAAGTTTTATCATGAACGTAGGAGTGCATAATTTATACACTTCCCTTGTTGTAATGGATAGGGACGTGGGCGGGAGCAGGGATAGGGACGTGGGCGGGAGCAGGGATAGGGACGTGGGCGGGAGTAGGGACGTGGGCGGGAGCAGGAGCAGGGACGGAGCATCTGGTATGCATACGGGAACTGTGGCAATAAAATCCAACATTTTACTCTGCATAGATTCAGGAAGCAATGTTATAGGAATCCACAACCTTAGATGTTCGTCAATGAATTTCATTGGATTCGTGGAAAGGTATTCCTGATCACATCTTGACGCATGGCCTGATAACCAACGCTTAAACCACTCATCGTTCAAAACTGTCCGTAAAAAGGCACTGGATTCAAATGTTGGTGCAAATGTATCAGTACCGTTGGAGTAAAGTGCAAGAGATTCTTCTAAAAATATATCAAGTACAGAAGGGGGGGATGCGCGTGTCATAGTACCGTTGGGGTAACATTCAGGAGATTCTTCTAAAGACATTTTGAGTACACGAGCGGGATATAGTAATTGGCTACTATTACTTGAATGAAGTATATATATAAATATAACACGTATTCAAAATTTCATTTTTTTAATTTTGTTATAACAAAAATTTAGGCATAGGGGTACTCGTCACCGTTTAGGTTCTCATATTTATCCCACAGTGTTGCCATACACAACCCAGAATCGACGCGGTAGCATGGATGGGACTTCACCAATGCATCCCATTCTTGGTTGACATATACAACAAAATCTGGAGACAACAGCAGTTCAACCCCATTAGGTGAGAGACTGAACTGGTCGCCTTGAGGCACAATACCCATACGTTTAGCATGACGAACAAATGTGATGTATGCTCCATCTTTGATCATAATTTAACAAGCACGTGCTTTGCAACAAATGTGTATATAAATGTGTATATAAATTATAATTATATTCAATTTTTATGCAATAAAGGTATAAGGTTAATAAGGTAAGTAATATCTTATTAAAAGTGATGAGTTGCAGAGAGTGGGGTTCGAACCCACGCATCCTGAGATAGTGGGGCTTAAATCCACCGCCTT
>CANJNG010000241.1 GCA_947475205.1 Bacteroidota bacterium | reverse complement strand
TCCGGATAACGCTTGGATCCTCCGTATTACCGCGGCTGCTGGCACGGAGTTAGCCGATCCTTATTCTTTTGGTACTATCAGCCCCGTACACGTACAGGGGTTTTCTCCCAAATAAAAGAAGTTTACAACCCATAGGGCAGTCATCCTTCACGCGGCATAGCTGGATCAGCCTTGCGGCCATTGTCCAATATTCCTTACTGCTGCCTCCCGTAGGAGTCTGGTCCGTGTCTCAGTACCAGTGTGGGGGATCATCCTCTCAGAACCCCTAGACATCGTAGCCTTGGTGAGCCGTTACCTCACCAACTAGCTAATGTCACGCATGCTGATTCTCTACCGCCGGAGCTTTAATTGGAATGTGATGCCACATCCGAATGTTATGACGTATTAATCCTTCTTTCGAAGGGCTATTCGTCAGTAGAGAGCACATTGCATACGCGTTACGCACCCGTGCGCCGGTCGCCACCAAGTATTGCTACTCGTGCTGCCCCTCGACTTGCATGTATTAGGCCTGCCGCTAGCGTTCATCCTGAGCCAGGATCAAACTCTCCATTGTAGTTTGATTGTGACTCCTAATTTAATAGAAGTGAATTTTTGTCAAGATTTATTACTCATTCAATAATTGAACAGGTATATGCTTTTAAGCTTGTTTTCTCCAATATTTTCAAAGAACTTATTTCTTTTTGTTTTCCTATCCTTTCGAACGGGGGTGCAAAATTAGAATCTTTTTTGATACAAAAAACATAAAAGAAAAATATTTTTTATTTTTATTTTTCTGCTTTTTGACCCCCTCAATTCAAAGAACTTGTTGTTGTTTTGAGGGGTGCAAATGTACAGGTGTTTTGCTTGCCCCGACAGCTAAAGTGAAATAATTTTTAAAATTGCCGAAATTAGCATATAAGACAATGTATATCAGCATAATTAATTTTATAAAATCTTAGAAATTAACAGCAAATCTGCTTGATTTACGGAATTGAGTTGGCAATTGGCAGCACTTTTCCGTTAAAAAAGCGATAACCATGCTCAAAAAACTGCACAATTAGTTCTGAGATTTCAACATCTGAAACGGGAGCTTTGTAGTTTGGGAATGCTTTTGACAGCATATTTGTTTGAACGGCACCAAATGCAAGTGCATTTACCTTGATATTATACTGGTCAAATTCCTGAGCCATGCACTCAGTTAATATAGTAACCGCCCCTTTTGAGGAACTGTAAGCCGATAAACCCGAAAACTTCGAAGTGGTTTGAAGCCCTCCAATACTTGATACATTAATAATGTGAGGGTGCAATGCCTGTTTTAAAAGTGGAAATAGTGAACGGGTAGTTTTAAATATGGAAAAGACATTCGTATTATATGTATCGGATAAATCAGCATCGGTGATTTCTAACATGGGTTTATTTACCAAAACAGCGGCATTATTAAATATGATGTCGAGGGAATGGGTGTGAATTGCTATGGATTCGTAGAGTTGCTGATCGGAAACGGTTTTCAAATCGGCAGTAATGGGTATAATGTTGGAGAAACCATAAAGGGTTTGAGCCTCCTGATGCAATTTATCCAATAAATCGCCACGACGGGAAAGGGCGAAAATTTTGTTTCCGGCATTTGAGGCAAGGCGTAAGGCGGTTTGGTAGCCGATGCCAGAGGAGGCTCCGGTGATAAGAATATTCATTGTATATATATAATGTATAGAAGTGCTAAAAAGTGTAAGCGAAAGTACTATGGAAGTCTTCAGTATAAATGGACCCAATGGCTATTTCCCCAAACTTAAACTGTATTCCAAACCTGTGATATATTGATTTTCGGGAATGGAAACGTTGTATTCGTTTTGGATAAGATAATAGATTCCAAATTTACTTCTTTCTGAATATTGATAATCTATTCCTAACTGATAGCGGGTGCGATGCCAAGTTCCTTGCGACTCTTCGGCTTTTATATCGCAAATCTGATATCGGAATTCGGCGGAAAAATAGGGACTGATTTTCTTGGTAGCTTTAAATGCTATTTCAAATTTACTTCGGGAATACCATTCGGGAATGCTACCTGTTTCGCTTGAATATAGATTCTTATATTCCACCTGCAACCTGTGGCGATATGAAAAGCTGAATTTCTTATAGGGAATCTTAACCGTGGCATCCCACATGAACCGATGCCGGAAACTAAAGGTGTTATCGTCGAGAAACTTGTCGGTGAGGCGATATACCAAAGAGGTTTTGAGCTTTTTGCTGATTTTATACTCCACGCCAAGATTGGTATAGAAGAGATTTAGTCTGGTATAATTTTCTTTCAGCCTAAATTCCTGGGTAAATAGAAGGCTGAATCGTTTATTAAATCCATAGGAAACATTAAAGGTGTTCCAAGAACCGGCATCGGAATAATAGGGCGAGTTTTCATCATTTGCGAATGAGGCAAACGAATGAAGTATCACAAAAGCCGTGAGTGCAATCTTCCGAAGGGGCATTCCTTAATTTTTTAAGGTGATGACGTTGAACTGGGGAAGTTCGAGGTTTTCCTTTGCACTTTTAATTTCTAGTGTTTGCACCACTGCTGAATCAAGTTTATTATTTCGCAATTGTTTGGAATAGGTGTAAACTGTATATTTCCCTGTACGCAAATAGGGAAATGAATATGTTCCTGAGTTATCGGTATCCACATCATCGCCTACGCCGACTTGGTCGCCATATTTAATATACACTTTTTGTCCGCCCAAATAGCCGGAGTCGGTTTGCAAATAGGAGTTGCTATAATTGCGGGCATATACTCGTCCCCATATTGTTGCCCGGCCTCCTTTTCCTGGCCCTTTGGTGCAGGAAGTAATTGTGAAAATTGAAATCAGAAATAAACTGAGAAATAGTGTGATTTTAGGAAGTTTCAAGATACCTATATATATAATGTATTAATTAATCGTTAAGGCAAAGGTAATCTTGGAAAGGTTTAACAACAATAAAACACAATTTTCAATCTCCCTTTCTCCTTTTCATAGGGGAGATGGGGCAAGGTCTGAACCTACTACTAAGAAGAATTTGCTAAGATTAACGATGATGGTTTAACATTGGCTTAATTTTTCGGGAATGGCAAGCAGTATCGAATCCCAATTATAGAATTGTCGCCAAAGTAAATGAATATCACTTTACCTGAAATCAATATTCATACACAATAGCGTCCTAAACGATTAAAATAGGAGAATCGGGAATAAGTATCTCAAAATACCTTTGAGTTGCATAACCACACCCAATTCTCCGATGGCAAACATAACACTTTTCGCCCAAATTGTATCCAAACTGGATAGGAACAAATTTTCT
>CANJNG010000240.1 GCA_947475205.1 Bacteroidota bacterium | reverse complement strand
GGGGCTTTAGCATTACTCTTTTATTTCGGATGGCTAGCTATAATTAAACCTGAAAAAGTGTTTAATCCCCGCATCCTGATAGGTTCTTGCCTTGTTGTAGCCTTGGTTTTCATTGCTCCAAATATGCAGTATTGGCTTAACGGTATCAATCTACCCACCTTCAGAACCTTTTTGCCCTATTGGTTTTTGCTCTGCTTTGCGGCTACCTTAATCATAAAGCAATTAGAATATTCACCACTCATAAAATGGATTTCGGTAGGTGTGATAATCTTTCAGCTAAGTTTGTTTGGAACTGCGGCTAATTTTAAGCAAAGCCTCGAATGGCAACACGATGCCGATGTTCCCGAAATGCTCGATATACTGCAATCAGAAGTGAGCAAAATGAAACATCGGAAATCTCCCATATTTCTTGGTGGCGATATCGAGGCGTATGGACCGGTGGTATATTATAAAGTTTATCGAAAATTGGACTGGCTAAAAATACCCGAAGCCAAAGATTTCATTAATCCCATCAACGATTTCTACTTCATAAAAGCCAAATTAATTCCCAAATTAAACGGACTAAAAACCGATACCCTTGCTTATTTCCCGGCTACAAATAGTTATTTGCTTAAGAATTTAGAAACTCCCATTACCGAACGATTGGTGTTCTACGATAAACTAACCTTTGAAAAGCAAACCCATGAATTGCCGGGTAACGTTAAAGAGGCAAAGCCCCGAACAGGAAAATATGCATGCCGAAACACAATCCAATCGCCTTATAGTTCAGGGTTTAGATATACTATCGACGCCGGATTTGTTAAACCCGGGCAAGGCAAAATTGTATTTAGTGGCTGGGTAAATCTGCGAAGCCGGAAACGAAATTCGATAATAATTATATCCTTCCAAAATGGCGATGAAATACTTGATTACAGCCGAACGTTGGTTACCAATTTTGTAGCCCAAAAGGACAAATGGGGACATTTTACTGCATCTGCCTATATTCCGGCAAATGTGAAGCACGGTAACGAGGTGCTTTGCTACATCTGGACGCTTGGTGGGATAATAGATTGCGATGATATGGAGATGCAGGTGATAAGTACACCTTTACCGAAGTAATTATCGGACAATTTCTCCTTAAAAGCTATGCTTGCCAGCCTTCGTAAAATTTCTTCAGTTCAGCTAGTAATTGCCGCTTTCGCAGTACTTGCGGTTTTTCAAACCTTCTTTGGCGAGAAAATCACGGTAAACGGCGGCCTGGGTTGGGACGGACAACGCTATGCCGTTATTATCCGAGATATGGATTACATGTTGGCCCACGAGCAAATGGATAATTACCATTTAAACCGTATTTCGATGCTTTTGTTGGTGAATAAGAGTTTGAAATGGGGCGATATTCCGGTTACTCACCACAGCGTTATTTGGGCTTTTTCGCTGTTTAATTTGCTTTTCTATTTGCTTTCCTTACTTCTTGCAGCTAAGATTGCTCAAAAATCAGGATTCGATAGCATAACCCAAGCCCTGTTTCTACTCCTAATTTTTGGCAGCTTTCACCAAACCAAACTTGTATTCTTCTATCCAGTCCTCACCGATTGCCTGGCATGGTTTTACTGCCTTCTTTTTCTGTTTTTATGGATATCCAACCACCGCTTCCTGCTTTTGTTGGCCATTTTGCTTTCGTTCTTTGTTTATCCCGTTATTCCTTTTCTAGGTATCCTGCTTTTTTGTTTCGGAACAGAATCCGTTTCACAATCTAAGCCCCTTCAATTTAACTTTATCAGTTATGCTGTTATTGCAGTTACTTTAGTGGCTGCGGCTATTTTGGCGGGCTATCTCAGCTATGTTTATTTGCCCAAAATACTGAATCTGCAAATCAATATGTCCACCTTTGTTCAGGAAGTTGTCTTAACCCGCACGTTGAATATTTTCGCTTTGTTAATGGTTCAAGCCTTGTTTTCACTCGTATTAGCAAAATGCTTTTTGGAAGGAATAAAATCCAATTGGAGAAGCCTCTTTTTTGTGCTATTTCAATTGGCCCTCTTTGCATTTCTATATTCCGAAATAAAAACTATTGGATACCGAATAGCCCCAACGGTGAGTAAATATTCCTTCGATAACCACCTTAATTATGGCTTTCTTAATAGTTCGCATCTGCTGTTAAAAAACTGGGTAGCACATTTTCAATACTTCGGCTTAGCGATGATAATTCCCTTCTTAATTCTGTATAAAGCATTGCGGGAATGGACCGAAGTCCCCACCGCCTTGCTGCTCATTGTCGGACTATTTGGTTTGCAAAGCATCGACACCGAATCGCGGCATTTGTTTATGTACATCCCGTTTTTGGCTATGGCCGGAATCCAATACATTAATGTAAAGAGCAAAACCGATTTGCTGATATTGGCTGCCACAACGCTCTATTTCTCCAAATGCTGGACATTTATCGGCCCAATGACCGAAAGCAGGGCAATACCTTTTGGCGAATGGCAGCGATACTTTCGGTTTCACGGCAACTGGATGGACGAATATTCATACGCTATCGCCCTCTTTAATCTTATCCTAATGGTTATAGGGGTAGGGCTTTGGGGACGAAGAAAAAAAATCATAAATGCATTTTCTCAGTCTTGAATAACAATACTTTTGCGGCCTTTAAAAATCAAGGGAGTACATTGTGAGTAGGTTAAAGATAGGATTGGGGTTTGTGTTTTGTTGGGCTTTTACTAATGCTTTTTCGCAACAAAACTTCTTCAATGTTCCTTCGCTAGATATTTCGGGCCCAAAAAAGATATTTGTTCAGGAGCAGCTAAATATTAACCAGGTAATTCAATCAAACCTCACCTTTGATATTGGCTTGGGTAAAGGATTTCAAATAGGGTTTAACGCTTTAGGCATAGATTTCTACGATTCAAAACGTCACTTTTCGACAAACCAACCCGGCGACCTCGATATTTATGAACCGCTGTTTTTACTCAACGGCCAAAAAACATTTCACGTTAACGATGAATTGAATATCGGACTAGGGTCAAATCAGGGGGCAAATGTGGACGTAGCCACCAAACAAATTCGGTTCGCATCGTTCAATTACCTGAATTTCGGCGGCGACTATCTCAACAAAAATGTAAAGTTTGTATTTGGCCTTTACTATGGAAACAAAGAGTATTTTGAGAAGGCCGATAAATTTGGAGCCATGGTGGGGATGGATATAAATCTATTGAAAAATAAACTTCACCTGGTTGGCGATTGGATTTCGGGCGACACCCCGGCTAGCGTTGGGGTTCTAGGGCTGATGTATTACGTTCACAAGAAAATCCCCTTTTCATTGGGATGGCAGTTCC
>CANJNG010000239.1 GCA_947475205.1 Bacteroidota bacterium | reverse complement strand
GGAAGGGTCTAGCCGCTTCAATTCATAGAAATCTTCGGTTTTATGACTGTTTTTTTTATAAAACTGATTAAATATTTCGGGCATCCAATACCAACTGGGCCCCATATCAAATGTAAAGCCATCCCTTTCCCACACTGCAGCACGTCCGCCAAGCTGTTCATTTTTCTCAATAACAGTAACTTTCCATCCTTCTTTAGCTAAACTTGCCGCTGCCGACAATCCTGCAAAGCCTGAACCGATAATTATGGCTGATTTACTTTCCGGCATTCGGTGCGGCTTCCAATCCGTTTTCAGAAATTAACCACACAAGGGCTGCCATTGCTGATGCTCCGGCTTTTAGGTCTTTCTCTGTAATGTTTTCAAACACATCATTGTTTGTATGATGATAATGAAAATACTTAGTAGGGTCTGGAATTAAGTTTATGGTGGGAACGTTAGTAACTTTATGCAAGGCCGAAAGATCAGCCCCACCGCCTTCTGTAAGCCATTTGTCAATTTTATAAGCAGAAAAGAGAGGCTTCCAAGTTTCAATCATTTTTCGAGAAGCATCGCTCACACCGCCAATTCCAAAGCCTAAGGGATAACCCGCTCCTTCATCACTTTCCAAAGCGGCAATGTGCTTCTCGCCTTCCTTTACTCCTGCAGCATAAGCAGCACCGCCCTTTCCTCCGTTTTCTTCATTCATAAAGGCCACAGCCCTGATGGTTCGCTTGGGTGTCAAACCTAATTTCATTATTAAATTCAGCACTTCGATGCTTTGCACAACTCCTGCACCATCATCGTGAGCACCTTCGCCCACATCCCAACTATCTAAATGTCCGCCCACTGTTATAATTTCATTCGGGAATTCCGAACCTTTTATCTCACCGATAACATTGTGCGAAGGCTCGTCGGGAAACCATCGGCAGTTTGATTGCAGATATAGTTTAGCATCCGGGTGCTTCTTTAGATTTTGGGCTAAAAACTTGGCATCTAATGTGCTTATCGCAAAGCAGGGAATTTTAGGAAAACTGTCGTTATACATCATGGCTCCGGTATGTGGAAAATCATCGGTGCGGGTACACATACTACGAACTACTGAGGCCAAAGCACCATATCGTGCAGCTTCGCTCGGACCTTTCCAACGATAGGTAACCGATTGGCTATATGCATCGAATATGTTACTTAAAGTAGAATCCATTACATGACTAAAAAACAAAATTTTACCTGCAATGCCTGATTTGCCTAATTTATTTAATTCATCGTAGTTATTAACAATAACCACCGGGGCTTGAATTCCTGTTGGTGGAGTAGCTTCTGACCCGCCCAAAGCCAAAACATCTAAGTGTGCAATACTATCACCATTCATTAATTTCAGTACGCATACCTCGGGGCGGCCTCGTTCCCAATGAGGCACCAAACAGGGCTGAATTGCTACACTTCCGGGAACAATTTGCTCCATTGTTGATTTAGCCCACTTCACAGCATTGGCAGCATGGGTAGAACCGCTTAACCTATGACCAACTTTTTTGCAAAGTGCATGCAAATTGGTGTAGCAGCTTCCGTTAGCTTGTTCGTATTTGAAAAAGGACTCTACGGTTTGAGTTTGTGAAAAAGACTGAAAGGTAGTGAAGAGAAGAAGGCAGAGGATATGTTTCATAGGAATGTAATTAGTTAAGTTGCTTTTCAGCAATTTGTGCAAAGAAAGCATAAGAATAAAATAATGAAACTTTTGGTGAATAAAAAAGGCTCAATCATTTTTTGATTGAGCCTTTCTCTTAGTTCAGCTTTTACTTAACGCATTCTTGGAATTTCAAAATCGCTGGCTAACTGAATAATAAGCCTTTTGTTGCTCATATAAACAGGTTCATCAGGAATTTCATCAAACAGTTTCCATAGTTTTTCAGAATATTGCTTACGACCATTTATAATCCATTGTGAAGCGTAATAGTAGCTATAGATTAACCAATCGTTGTCGAAGTTAACCACTTTAGCACTGTTTAGTTTAACATAACGAGTGAAGGTGGTTGTACATTTATCATAGTCGCCTAAAGAGAAATAGCCAATCATCAGGCAAGAAATAAAGCTATCTAAACTTTCAGAGAACGAAAGTTGCTGATATGAAATAAGCGTTTCTTCTATTAAGTTTAGGGATGATTTACGGTTTTCAACATTGCTGAGCAACATTAAACCACAGTAGCTCAAGCGAACGTGAATCATATCATTAACGTGATTTTTACCCCATTTTGTAGATTCTAACATTGTTTTGCATCTCTCAATCCAAGCAGCAATTTCCTTTTTATCTAAACTCTCGATTTCTTTTTCAAAACCGGGTTTGTGAATATATAAATGGTACTTCGATAAATAATGAGTTGCCTTTATATTGGTAGCGAAAACTTCGGGCAAATCGGCAAAATATTTCCAAAACATGTAATATTCAGAGTAATCCCTCAGTTTTTGTAATTCCTTTTTGCCTTCTTTTTCTTCATAGCTGAATTCGGGGAAGTTTAATTTAAAAAGAGTTAACCGAGTTTGAATATCGGAAAGGAAAGGCATTGTAACATAGCTGTATTTTGCCAAGTCTGCCTCAAAATCTTCCAAATACTGCAAATTTCCTTTAGCATAAAATTGCTCAGGTAAAAAGTAGTATTTAATAAACAATGTAGCATACTTACAAAAAGCTTGGATGCAAAAAGATGTATGATTAGTGTATTGACCAAAATGAGCTAAATGCTCGTCAATATTGGTTAAAATTTCAGATCTACGCGACGTAATGTTAAAATTAGATTTGAAACGGAGCTGTAATTCGTTGAATAACTTATAGGTTTCTAATACTTCTACTAAGCGGGTTTGCAGACGGATACTTTCTCCAAATTTGTAATGCAGATATGTTTCTTGTGTAAGGAATGATAATACAGCGGCTTCAGTTCTAAAATCTTCCACCTTAGCTGCAATATCCAAAACATTATCGGCAAGGATATTTGCCTTATCGAGTTGTCCTGTATTTACAAGCACCTCAAGCATTTCAACATTGTGTGAAAGAAACGAAGGATAGTTTCTGGATAGCCATCCTGCTAAACGAAAAGTATATGACCCTAATTGGTTAAAGTTAAGTTTCATTCTTTCATCAGCTACTCCGTAAACCATTTTACAAAGTGTTTCACCGCCTTGGAAAACGCCTTGGTCGCGGTCAATTGATTTAACTAATTTAAGAGGAACTTGAGCGTTGGATTCTTCTAAAAAACCTTTAAATTCAGCTAAATGAAAATCACTTAGCAGTTTAACCATCTTCTCTACGGTAAGAGGCTGAATGGTGTCTTTAA
Organism: Bacteroidota bacterium; assembly: GCA_947475205.1. Taxonomy (GTDB): domain Bacteria; phylum Bacteroidota; class Bacteroidia; order JAIBAJ01; family JAIBAJ01; genus JAIBAJ01. The sequence continues at coordinate 138 of CANJNG010000239.1, read as the reverse complement.
TCATTAATTTTGGCATGGTGATAAATTTTGGTTGTGCAAAGCAAATAAAAAAATCATTCGTTGTGTGCGAAATAATTTATTTTTTCAAAAAATATATTGTTTTGCTGCAATATATGTTTAATTAATCAATTTTGCTGC
>CANJNG010000238.1 GCA_947475205.1 Bacteroidota bacterium | reverse complement strand
GCATTTTTTATAGTAGATATATCTAGTTTTAATTTGTATTGAGAATTATTATAATATGATTGATTTATATCTGTGTCTATAACTTCTTTTGCATTACAAATTCTCATTTTATTTTTTTTATGCATAAATTATAATAATAATAATAACATAAACTATTAAATATATTTATTATTTATAGAAAATGAGTTATGATTATGATTTTAATACTATTTTAAAAAGTGCACTTTTTAAAAATAATTGCCTAAATAAATCTATTGATGCTTTTAACAATGATTGTATGTACGCACCTTTTACTAATAGTAAAGATGAATGTGAACTTGATTGTACAACAATGAACCTTGACTTTGATACTAAAGATAATGATAGTACAAATTATAATTATGAAAGTTTAATTGATGATAAAGAAAGCAAAGAGAAGGATTGGGGTGATGGAGGTGACGGGGTTAATGGGGTTAATGGGGTTAATGGGGGTGATGAGGGTGATAGTATCAGTTCTAATTTTTTTATGCAAGGTTCAATGAAAGATAATTATAAATTTGTTGATAATAATTTTAAAGAAATTGCTGAAAAGATGTTATTGGATATTAATTGTGATGAAGATACATTAAATAAGGAGGTTGTAAATTATGAGCAAAAGGACAATAATGGTATTATTAACAACAGTAATATTAAAAAGATTGTACATATGTATAATGATATTAATAAAAAAATTGATACATTACGTATTGAAATTAATGCTATACATACACTTGAATCTAACTTGCAAAATATTATTGATAATTTAAAAATAAGCAATAAAACTAATGTTTCTATAAATAATATGGAAGATAAATTTAAAAATAATATGAGTAATGTAATTAAGTATAATACTTATTTTAAATTTAGTGTATATTTAAAACAACAAAAAAATATATTGGAAGATAGTATTGATACTGAACAACTTAACTTAAATGCAATTATGTATTTAGTTATGAAAAATAAATGGTTTGAAACTGCTCCAAATGTTTATACGCTTTTTAATCAACATCTTCCATATTAGTATTGCTAACATCCTCTTTTGGCTGTGGTATTTTTTTTGATAACATTTCAAACATTACTTTGAAATTATTCATCATATTTACTTCATTAAAACCTGTAATCATTTCCTTAAAATCATTTTCAGTTAATACATTACCTTCCTCCCCATCTTCCCCATCACAACCTTCCCCGTCTTCCCCATCCCCATCACCACCATCACCTTCCCCACCTTCCCCACCTTCCTCACCTTCCTCACCTTCCTCACCTTCCTCACCTTCACCGCTTAAAATGTAATCATCATCTAATGTTTCTTCTGTATTTTTCATATTACCTAATAATTTACTAAATAAATCATTTATATTACCTCCCATTTCTTTTTTAGGATCTTGCATTGATGTTAACATAGATGATAATAATTGTTGCATATTGTTATTACTTCCCATTTCTTCTTTAGTATCGTCCATTGATGTTAACATAGATGATAATAATTGTTTTATATTATTACCTCCATCTTGCATATTGTTATTACCCTCGTCTTGCATGTTATTATTATCTCCATCTTGTTTAATACCATCCATTGATGTTAACATAGATGCTAATAGTTGTTGCATATCATTATCTTGCTCTTCATCTTCTAACATGTCTAATTCGTTTAAATCATTAAATTCTTCTTCGTGACTTTGTTCTTCGTGACTATCCATAGTAATTACTTATTATAAATAGTTGTAAAAATATAATTTTATATACTTTGATTATGTATAACTATAACCGTAACCATACTTACACTGCACATAACAGCAACCATACTTGCACTGGACATAACCGTAACCATACTTGCACTGCACATAACCGTAACCATACTTGCACTGGACATAACCGTAACCATACTTGCACTGGACATCATTGCACATAACCGTAATCATAACTATTGCACTGGACATCCTTGGTGCTGTTGTTGGTGTTGTTGTTGGTGTTGTTGTTGGTGCTGTTGTTGGTGTTGTTGTTGGTGCTGTTGTTGTTGGTGCTGTTGTTGGTGGTGTTTTTGGTGTTGTTTTTGGTGTTGTTTTTGTTGCTTATATTCATCTAATTCAATCATTTCACTTAACTTATATGTATCTTTATTTTTGGGAGCAGATACACTTACATTAACAAATTTATTATATTCATCCATTGATAATTGTGTTTGTGGATAAATATATTCAAATAATAAAATTAAATCTCCATATTTATCATCATTTGGCATACCTAATCCTTTAACAACTTTTATATCTTTATCCTTTATTACATTATTTTTTGTTGCAAATGCGTATTTATTACCGTTTATATGATTATGATATAAATGAGGAGTATCAATCATTAAAGCATCACAAATATTTATTTTACAAGTATGAATTAAATTATAATTTTCTACTTTCCATCCATCTGGACATATTAAATTAAATTTTAAATATATGTCGGCATTGGTTGCCATATCAGCATTATAATTACCTACATTTCTAATACATAATTGTGCAGTGTAATCCATAGCACTATTAATATTTACTTCTCTAAGGAATTTATCTTTAATAGTTCCTTTTCCTAAACATATACCACATTCATTACCTTTATCTGCCTTATATCCACTTTGATTACATACTCCACACGGTAAAGTTTGTTGTTGTATAAATCCTGGACCTATTTGTCTTACAACTGTCTTCATTCCAGAACCTTTGCAACTTTCGCATTTACTTTTAATCTTATTTTTAGAACCTGTTCCTGTACATGTATCACAGCATTTATTAATTGGTATATCCAACTTTTTTACACACCCTGTAAAAATTTCTGCTAATGTTATATCTATTACTGCTTCTTGGTGTTGTTGTGGTTGGTGTTGTGGTTGGTGTTGGTGCATATTTGGCCCCATACCCATACTTGCAAATAATTCTGATAAATCTGGAAAGCCTGAGGAGAAGTTTGGAGCATCTCCATCACAAATACCAAATTGATCATATTTTTGCTTTTTTTCTTCATCTGATAATACACCATATGCTTCTGCAATTAACTTGAATTTTATTTCAGCATTTTCCCTATTATCAGGATTTTTGTCTGGATGCCATTTTTTAGCAAGGTCTCTATATGCCTTCTTAATGTCATTAATACTTGCATTTTTACTTATTTCTAATATGGCATAGTAATCTTTTGATGGATTATTCATAGTTAGAAGTATATATAAGTTATAATAGCAATTTCTTATATATAAAAAAAAATGAAATTTATTACTGTTTATAAGTGATGTATATTAATAATTGCAAAACATTTATATCTGCTTCCAAAATGGGAAAGAACAACGGCATATCATGTGCTGAAAGGCAACGTCGGAAGGGGGGTGTTAAGAAGAGCAAAAGACCAACAGGGGATATGCGTGAAGATTTGAACACCCATGCGTGTAAAAAGTTAAGCAGGGCTGAAAACAAGTCTAT
>CANJNG010000237.1 GCA_947475205.1 Bacteroidota bacterium | reverse complement strand
CACTAACGCAAACGCCGAGTCCTTTAACTCCAAAATAAAACATTTTAGAGCGAATCTAAGAGGTGTAACAGATGTCAAATTCTTCCTCTTTAGACTTGAAAAATTGTTCGCATAAATCATTTGCTCCCCAGAAAATAAGTCTGACCCGTAATTACTCTTCTATTATTCGTTTTCGAAGCATATTGAGAGCAAACAAAGTGGCGACCTGAATATTTCGTTCTCTGTTATTCCCGCCAATCATAAACTTTTGAGAAATAACCCCACCTTTTTTATCAGAGATAGCTACCCAAACTGTGCCAACGGGTTTATCGGGTGTACCTCCATCAGGGCCAGCAATTCCTGAAATGGCAATGGAATAATTGGTTTTGAATCTTTTCAAAGTACCCATTGCCATTTCAATCACAGTTTCAGAACTTACCGCTCCGAATTTATTTATAGTTTTGATTTTTACACCTAATTGTGCCTTTTTTGCTTCATTGGAATAACTGATTACTCCGCCCAAAAAGTAGGCACTGCTGCCAGGTACGCAAACAATTTGAGCCGAAATATTACCTCCGGTGCAGCTTTCGGCGGTGGAAAGTGTTTGTTTTCTGTCTAAGAGTAGCCTGCCAATTATCTGTGGCAGGGTGTCGGTTTCATACCCGAAAATATGGTTTGAAATCAGGGGTTTCAACTTTGCTGCTTGTGCTTCTACTTCGGTTTTTAGTTGCAGTAATTCAGTACCAGTCCCCGAAATACGAAGCCTTACATGGCCAGGTGAAGGTAGGTAGGCCAATTTCATGTTGGGGGGCAAGGCTTTTTCCCAATCTTCCATTATCTCGGATAGGTAGCTTTCGCCAACGCCGATGGTGAGAATGGTTTTATGGAAAATGGCGTTGGTTTTATACATATCTTTTAACCGTGGCAGCACTTCATCAGTCATTAATCCTTTCATTTCATAAGGCACACCGGGCATGGAGATAAATACTTTTCCGTTCTCGTTAAACCACATTCCGGGGGCGGTGCCGTTGGCATTGTGGAGTTTTATACACTTTTCAGGAAGATCGGCCTGTTTACGGTTTATGTCGCTTACGGTGCGTCCAAAGCGGGCAAAAATTACTTTCAAGTGTTCATACACATCCTCATGAAACCTATAGCCGCAATTGAAGTATTCGCAAAGGGTGGTTTTGGTTATGTCGTCTTTAGTTGGACCGAGTCCGCCTGTAATGAGAATTACATCGGCTCGCTGACTGGCTTCGGTAAAGGTTTTTAAAATGGCTTCGCGGTTATCGCTTATGCTGGTAATTTGCTTTACAGCTATTCCGGCAAGGCTGAGTTGTTCGCCTATCCAAGCTGAGTTGGTGTCGATTACCTGGCCGATGAGTAGCTCATCGCCTATGGTGATTATTTCTGCGGTTATCATTTTGTTTTTTTTAGTCACAGGGCTTTACCTTCAGTTAGCTGATTATTTTGATTTCTTTATTTCTTTCCCCTTTACAAGTAAGCCTATCTGCTCTTTACCTTCGCACCGTTATGGCCTATATCGACGAATTTAAAGACAAAGGAAACAGGAAAAAGCTGGTAAAATTATTAGAAGAACGCGGTATAAAGGATAAAAATGTTTTAGCCGCCATAGAAAAAGTTCCCCGCCATTGGTTTTTAGATACCGCTTTCTACAATCAGGCATACTCCGACCAAGCTTTTAAGATAGGTGCGGGGCAAACTATCTCGCATCCCTCCACGGTGGGGTTTCAAAGCCAGTTGCTAATGATTGAAAAGGGCGAAAAGGTTTTGGAAATTGGCACGGGTAGCGGTTATCAAACGGCTATACTTTGCGAATTGGGGGCTAAGGTTTTTTCTATCGAACGCCAAAAGGCTTTGTTTGACCGCACCAAAGTTGCTCTGCCGGCAATGGGCTACAACTCGCCCCGTTTGTTTTATGGCGATGGTTATCTTGGACTTCCGGGCTTTGCTCCTTTCGATAAAATTATTGTTACAGCAGGGGCACCTTTTATTCCTCCGGCATTAATTGAGCAATTAAAACCGGGTGGTATAATGGTGATACCCGTTGGAGAAGGACCAAAACAGGCTATGATAAGCGTGGTGAAGGCTCCCGACGGAACTACGGAAACTTTCCAGTATGGTGATTTTAGCTTTGTGCCGCTGCTTGAGCAGAAGTCGAAGTAATTACTTTTGCGGATTTAAAATCTACGACATAGCATCCACCATTTCCGCTATCTTCTCAAAAACATCTTCGTCTTTTATTACATATTGCTCTGCTCCTTTTTGAATGGTTTGCATGGCAACTGCATACCGCTCTTGGCTCGACAGCATTATTATACGGATGTTGCGATATTGTTTTTTAATAGCCTGTAAAATCTCTATGCCATTGGCTGCGTCTTTTTGAACAGTATTCAAGTGATAGTCGAGGACGATAACATCAGGGGCTTAAGATATTACTGCATTAATTTCCGGCTACAATTATGCTATAAGGGGTATGCATCATGGTAACACGAGCCGCAAGCAGGAGATAATTTAGATTCGGATTTCCTTTTAGTTCAATTAGCGTTTGAAATTCTTGGAACTTTTCTAGGGATTTGTTTTAATATCTTTAGTGTAAATTTTCACCAAATGCTCTAACAGTTTTTTTGGGTGGTATCTTCTTTAGCTTTAAAGAATGCGGGGATATCACACTGTCTCCTTCGTTAGCTTTGCATGTGCTCAGTTGCTGCACGAAGCAAAAAGCAGGAATGCAAAAAGAACTTGGTTTTCAAATACGGCGTGGGCAGGGTGAGTATGATGATTATTGTGAGCCTTAGTGTTGAATGATGAGTTTCTGTGTTTTACCGTTATCGGTTTTCAAAAAGTAAATACCATTATCCAAATGAGAAACATCCACCTGTGCTTCACCGTTTTTGAGTTTGGTTGTAAGGAGGGTTTGACCCGTTAAATTGACAATTGATAATTGAAAGTTGACAATTGGTGTAGTAATGTGCAAAATTTGATTGGCGGGATTTGGATAGATGCTTAGTTGATTATCGGTAATTTTTGTTTCGTCAATTCCAACAGGAAAACTATTTACCACATTAACTGACAGCATTTCGGAAGTGGTTATTGTTGTATCGCAGTAGGACGATGTGCAGCCTTGGCTGTCGGTTACGTTTAGGCAAATGCTGTAATGTCCGGCTGAGGCGTAGGTGTGTGAAGGGTAGGCAGCTGTGTCGCTGCTGCCATCGCCCCAAGACCATAAATAGGAGAAAGGGGGTATGCCTGATGAATTGCTTGCTAAATTCCAATTGTGGGTAGCCGCATTGTTCAATTTAAGGAAGAAATGCGAATTGCATGGTAAGTAGCTACAAGTAGTGTATGGGGGAGGGGCAAACGCTGTATCATTTTGGGTGAAGCATAATACCGGGCTGTTATAAATATCAAAAGAACAAGATATTGCATTTCGGTCTATTAGTCCCCCGTTGCAACCAATGCCTTCAAGAAAGTATATATCGGCATCATTTGGAGTTTCGGATTCCCAATAGCAGTTACT
>CANJNG010000236.1 GCA_947475205.1 Bacteroidota bacterium | reverse complement strand
GGTGATATTTTGTTTATTGAAACCAGCCTTAGCAAAGGAAAAGGCAAACTTACACTCACAGGAAATCTGGGTGATGTAATGAAAGAATCGGCAGTGATAGCCTTGGAATATCTCAAATCACATTGCATGGAATTCGATATTCCACACACCGCTTTTGATAAATGGAATGTGCATATTCACGTACCCGAAGGAGCTACCCCAAAAGACGGCCCTTCAGCAGGAATTACCATATTCACCGCATTGGCATCGGCATTCACTCAACGGAAAGTGAAAGACAAAATGGCCATGACGGGTGAATTAACACTTCGCGGAAAGGTGCTTCCCGTGGGCGGAATTAAAGAGAAAATATTAGCTGCCAAACGTTATGGTGCCACTGACATTGTACTTTGTGCCGATAACCGTAAGGATATTTTAGATATTCAGCAAAACTATTTACAAGGCCTAACCTTTCATTATGTAAACACTATGGATGAGGTTTTGAAAGTGGCTCTTACCACCGAAAAGGTTAAGAATGCTAAGGAAATTGATTATGAAGAGAAGGCATTAGAAAGTATTAAGTAGTGAGAAATGAGTAGTGAGAGGCTGTCGCTGGATGGCTCTCTCTACTCATTACTCTTTACTAATTACCCGCTACTCCCTCTCCAACGTTCAATCAGCCTACTCACAGGATAATTTTCAAAGTCGCTCCAATTTACCAAAGTGAATTCGGTTTGGGGAATAAGTTCATCAGTTTCTATGGAGTAAAACTTAGCTCTAAGCTCTCTGTGGCTGAGTAAATGCTTTATTTCATTCGAAATAGTTTTCAAAACGAAGGGTTCTTTGCACCAAAGTGCGGCCTGTTCCATTACTTGCATTTCGTTTAGGTCGCCTTCAATTAATGGAAATTCATACAAGCCTTGCCAAATATCGCCACTACTACGTTTCTTGAGCAATGTTTTCCCTTGGGATGAAAGCACCAAATAATGGAAGAGCCGTTTGGTTACTTTGGTTTTCCCTGCCTTAATGGGCAATTGAGCTTGAAGATTTTTACTTAAGGCCACGCATTCTGCTGAAATGGGACAAGCGTTGCAAAGCGGCTGTCGTGGTTTGCAAACAGTAGCCCCCAGTTCCATCATTGCCTGATTAAACTCACCCGGAAATTCTTTGTTGAGCAATTCGTCGGCTAATTGAGCATAGCGTTTCTTCCCAATGGAGGAGTCAATTGGACTGAATTCACCATAAAATCGGCTCAAAACCCTTAGCACGTTTCCATCTATTGCAGCGTAGTTTTGATTGAATGCAATGGAAGCAATGGCAGCAGCAGTGTATTCCCCCACCCCTTTCAAGGCTCGAATATGTTTATATTCCATTGGGAAAACGCCGCCAAATTCATCCCGAATCTGTCGAGCTGCGGCCAACATATTTCGAGCTCTTGAATAATAACCCAAGCCTTGCCATAGCTTCATCATTTCATCATCGGGAGCATTGGCCAACTCTAACAAGGTTGGGTATTTTTCAATATACCGAAGATAATAGGGAGTGCCCTGCTCTACGCGGGTTTGCTGCATGATCACTTCCGAAAGCCAGATAAAATAAGGGTTCTGCGTTTCCCGCCACGGAATGCTGCGTTTATGGCTGCTGTACCATTTGAGTAATTTTGTTGGTATTGGATTTGTGGACATTGGCCTTACCTTCTTTTGAGGTATTTTTCGATAGTTTCCCGCAAATAGGTTCTATCTAAATGGGTATAAATTTCAGTGGTGGTGATACTCGAATGACCTAAGAGTTCCTGCACCACCCGCAGGTCTGCACCATTTTCAACTAAGTGGGTGGCAAACGAATGCCGGAAGGAGTGAGGCGAAATACTTTTCTGAATCCCAACTCCTTTCGCTAATTTCTTAATTATATAAAACACCATCACTCGGCTTAAAGAAGTCCCTCTTGCATTTAGAAACAGCGAATCTTCGTGTCCTTTCTTAATATTAATAGAAGGCCGAACATTTTTCAGGTAGTTTGATATCAGCTTAATCGATGGCGGGCTCAGCGGCACCAAGCGTTCCTTAGAGCCTTTGCCTAGCACTTTCATAAATTCATCGGCGAGGAATAAATCGCTTATTTTTAATCCAACCAATTCAGATACCCGGAGGCCGCTGCCATAAAGCGTTTCGAGCATTGCTGCGTTTCGCTCACCCTCGGCTGTGGACCTATCAATGCCCTCCACCATGGCGTTAATTTCTTCCTCGGCCAACACCACCGGGAGTTTGCGGGAGTGCTGAGGCATTTCGAGCAACTCGGTGGGGTCGGTGTCGGTATATTTTTCTAAAACCAAAAACTCATAAAAACCTCTTATGCCGGAAATAATTCGGGCTTGTGATGATGCTGCAATACCGAGATTGGTGAGGTAATTCAAAAACCCCAATAAATCTTCATAGGTAAGCAGGTTAATGGATTTATTGGCGAGGTTATGATTGACGAAGCTAAACAGCATCCTTACATCTCGAAGATAGCTTTCCACCGTATTGTCGGCCAAGTTTCGCTCCAGTTGCAGGAATCGCCTGAATCGGGAAATAATTTTATCAGTATCCATAAAAATGGGAACCTAAATGAGACTGTTAATCCTCTATTAGGTCTAATTTCTTTTTAAGTTCTTCCTGACTTAAATTGAGTTGAAGTTCGCCTCGTTGAGCAAAAGCAATTTCGCCGCTTTGCTCGCTAACCACTATAGCCACAGCGTCAGAATTTTCAGTTATGCCAACTGCAGCACGATGTCGCATACCTAAATTTCCCGGAAAGTTTTCATTTTCACTAACCGGCAACACGCAACGTGCAGCTAAAATCTGGTTTCCATGCACAATTACAGCCCCATCGTGAAGTGGACTATTCTTGAAAAATATACTTTCCAACAATCGGGCAGAAAGTATGGCATTCATTACGTCACCGGTATTTACATAAAAGTTCAACTCACTTTTTTGAGCAACAATAATTATAGCCCCAGTTTTTTGTTCGGCCATATTAATAATAGCTTTCATAAGCGAAGCCGTATCTAATCTTTTGGCATTATTCAAATTCCAATTTGCAGAAAACAAGGTTTTGAAAATACCCTGTTCGCCAATGAAACCATTGGTACCAATCAAAATCAAAAACCGCCGAATTTCCTGCTGAAATACGACAACCAAAGCTATAACTCCCACGCCGATAAACTGCCCCAAAAGGTTTTCGAGCAATTCGAGTTTGAGTAATCTTACCAGTAAGTAAACCGCATAGATGGATAAAATCCCAACAAATATATTGATGGCCACGGTTCCCTTTATCAGGTTATAAAGCTGATAAAGCATAAACGCTACGAGCAAAATGTCGATAGCATCGAGCCAACGAAAGGAATCAATGAAGCAGGTAACCAAATCGAGTGAAACTTAAAATGCGAAAGGTAAAGATATTCGGGAAAATATTCAGTTACCAAAAACGAATAGAAAATATAAAAATTTCTATTGAATAAAGGTAAACTCAAATACCACCGCCGATGAATTTGAGCGAACATTCGGGAACTGCCATCCCAATGAAAAGGGGATTTT
>CANJNG010000235.1 GCA_947475205.1 Bacteroidota bacterium | reverse complement strand
GAACCAAAGTACGAACCTGTCCAAAATCCAATTCAGGGGGTTCTTTTTTGAAAATACCTTTTTCAATCCCTGTAGCCCAATCAAATCAACAAATGTTCCGAACTAGAAAATCTTTTAGGACACTATTGTGATTGAATTAAATATTGGGGTAAAAGTAATACTTTTATCACAAAAACATTCTTATTCAAAAAAGGGAAAATAGCAAACCAAAAACGTTGATAGCAATTTTTATGGTATTAAATTTCACCTATCAAATATAAGCAAATCGCCAATCTACACTACCGCTTTCAAAAACTCATCATCAAGCGGCGAAATAGAAGAGCCAAAGTAGTGAGTTAGCAACCCATTTTGGTCAATCAGGTATTTGCTAAAATTCCAGTCGGGAGCATGATTTAACCAACCATTTTCATTACTATTAGTTAGCCATTTAAAAACAGGATGCTGGTTCGTATTTTTCAGCACAACACTTTTCTTTGCCAGCGGGAATGTAACCCCATAATTTAACTGGCAAAATGAGGCAATTGCATTGTCGTCAGCTTTTTCTTCTTGCATAAAATCATTGGAGGGGAAAGCCACAATGAGCAACTTATCACCCATAGTTTTATGCAATGATTGCAACTCGGCATACTGCCCGGTGTAGCCACAGTCCGATGCAGTGTTTACTAGTAAAATCTTCTTCCCCATAAAAGCTGAGAAATCAAGAGTTTGCCCGTTACTGAGTGATACCTTTAAATCATGAAAGGATACATTTGGGCTTGTGTTGTTTTGGTTAATAATAATTTGCCCATTAGTGCCTGATTTTGTTAAGTTGCGTAAAATAGGATAAAACGAACGTAGAATGCTTTGTCTGATGCTTGCCATATCAGGACAACATACCAAATTTGGAAATGTTCTTTGAATTCAATTTGTTTCGCTTTTGCTAAAGCCCAAATTGCTCTTATTCCCTATATCCTCGCCTTGAAAGGCGAGGCAATTAAATCTCCAATAAATGTAAGCACATTAAACCATTCTCCATATACCTTTGTCGTATCTAAATAATTAAAAAAATGAAGAAACTAATTTTAGCCGGCCTTGTTGCCACTTGCAGCATAGCTCAGCCCTTATTCTCACAATCCCAAACTACTCCCCCTCCTACTCCAACTCCTCAGCAACAACAGATACAACCCCGCCCAATGCCTATGCCAATGGATAACAATCAGGCCGGGCCAAGATTAACTCCCGAGCAAATGAAGCAGGCTCAAACGTTTAAAATGCAATTGATGAAAGAAACCCTGCCTTTGAAAAACGAATTGCGTGAAAAGGAGGCCCGTTTGCAAACACTTAGAACTTCTGAAAAAGTGGATTTAGTTCAAATAAATACCTTAATTGACGAAACTTCAAAATTAAAAGCTTCCATAGAAAAAAAGAAAGAGGCTAATATGCAAGAGTATAGGAAAACCCTACCCGAAGATTTGCGTGTGCAGTTTGATACCGATCGCAAAGGGTTTATGAAACAACTAAAGGCTCGCAAACCGGGTAAAAACAAACAATCGGGACAAAATATGCAACGGCCCCCTCGCCCTCAGCCACGCCCGCAAGAAAACAACGCTGGCGATAATCACTAAAGAATTTCGAAATCGCCGGTGATTGTAGCAACGTTATCAATCATTTTCGATACCGAACAATATTTGGTGAGTGAAAGCTCAATGGCTCGCTCTACTTTTTCTGGACTTATGTTTCCGGTTAAGATAAAGTGCAGGTGAATTTTCTTGAAAAGATTAGCCTCGCCTACCTTTTCGCGTTCGCCGGTTACTTCTACCCTGAAATCGTCCACTTTCTGTTGCATTTTTGATAGAATACTTAACACATCTATCGAAGAGCATCCGGCTAAAGCAGCCAAAAGCAGTTGCATGGGACGCATTCCCAGATTCAATCCACCTAAATCGGGCGTTCCATCCATTGCTACTGTGTTATGGCTATCGTTTTCGGCAACCATGTGCATGGCATCATTTTGTCGGGCTAAGATTATTTTCATTGATTGGAGAATAGAACACAAAAGTAGAGAGCGTTATCAAACTTATTACCTTTGGTATTAATTTAACGATATGCTTAAAAACGAACTGGCTTCGCTGCAACTGGCAAAAGATGGCTTTGTGTTGCTCGATGCTAATTTGGAAACTGAAACAGAGCAATTAGAATCCTTCGTTTCCAAGCATTTCAGCCCCGATATTTCCGACTTTTATTATAGCCTGATGGCAAACACGTTTGAGCAAAACTTTGTAATACGAGATACTATTCGAGAAATACTTACTCCATTTTATGAAGCTCATTTTAAGGATTACCGAACCATTACCGAATCGTTTTTAGCCAAGCCCGCCCACACTGCCAACGAGTTATTGCTGCATCAAGATTGGTGCTACACCGATGAAAAAAAGTTTTCGGCTTATAACGTTTGGATTCCTTTATGCGATGTTTCGCCCGAAAATGGAACTATGATTTTTTTGCCGGGTAGCCATTTGTGGTTTAATAATCTTAGGTCGGCTACCTTGCCCACGGCTCGCATAGCAACAAAGGATTTCCCTTCAAATGCTGTGAAAACCGTTGAACTAAAAAAAGGGCAAGCTCTTATTTTCCATCCTGCGGCATTTCATGGTTCGTATCCCAACCATACTGGGCAAAACAGAACAGTGGTAACTTCAACTGTTTTAAATAATGATGCTCCATTTCTATTTTATAGAAAAGCTGAAATGGCTGATGAAGTAAACATCTTTGAACTGCCCGATGACGCTTTTTTAGCCAATCTGGAAAAGCTGGCGATGGGCGGAATGCCCGAAACAAATGCAATAGACAGCATTCATTATGTTCACAAAGTTTTAACGGTGGGTGATTTGAAGGGTAAACACTAATTTGTAAACAGTCCCGACCAATCTAAAACTATAGAGATAGCTATAGTTATCAGTGTGTCATTTTCCCCGATGGCTTAAGTATGCGGACGCTGAACCAAGTTTGTAACTTGGTTCTTTGGACTTTGGGTTTACAACCCGAGATAACAAAAAATTCATGTGTCAAAAATAGGAATTTTGCTATTAGTAGGTCAAAGACCTACGGTACGAATTGCCAAGTTACAACCGACCGACGGGAGCTCACGCTAGTAACTTGGCACAGCCTCCGCATACTTGGAACAGCGTGGAAATTTCGCTCAATAGGGCTTGAAAGTGCTGTAGATGTTGAGAAAAAAGTTTCAACAATTTCAAATTATATGTTTAAAATTACTGCTTAAACAGGAAATAATAGGTTTAAAAACCCAAAATATTTTTCTTTTCCCCGAAAAGAAGTTTCGTTTTCGAAGAAAAGAGTTTCGTTTGCCCTAAAACATTTTTCGTTTTCACAAAAAGAAGTTTTGTTTTCGTAGAAAAAAGTTTCGTTTCCCCGAAAACATAGGGTTCGTACAACAAACTGTGTCAAAACAAAAAAAGCATATAAATTTGACACAATATGGAACAAGAAGACAACTTTGATTACAAATCATTTGAGAAAGCCGCGATTCGTGGACTATTCTCTGGGCAACCCTTAGAAGGGAAGGATGGT
>CANJNG010000234.1 GCA_947475205.1 Bacteroidota bacterium | reverse complement strand
TACACAACATGTAATGGAGTCAATAGCTTACAATCTTTCCGCTCACCAGCCATAGCTATGCGAACGCCAGTAAAACTAGCATAAATTGGCTAAATGGATGCTCTTTTGACCGTAAAAAACAAAATATTGAAACTATATCCTGAAATCGAACCCCAATAAATCATTCTAAGAATTTGTAGTTAGGTCAGTTTGAAGAATTATTATATCCGAAATATTGAAAAATGATGCCAATTGCATTTTGCAGCGGCCTCACTTTGACCTTACTGAATAGATTCCTATAATTTCTTCCCTACCCGCTCTAAGATATCCTTCATCATCTCGATTTGCACCTTCTGAATCTCTAAGAGTTCTTGTTGTTGGTGCATAATGAGGTGGTCAATCTTTTCATGTAGAATCCTGATTTCGAGTTCTGATTTCAGGTTAATCATATAATCCTTCTTGGCTCTGTCGCGGTCTTTTTCTTCCTGGCGATTTTGGCTCATCATTATCACCGGAGCTTGCAGGGCGGCAAGGCAGGATAAAATCAGATTCAGCAGTATGAAAGGATAAGGGTCAAAGCCTTCTTCAGCAAGAAAAAGAGCATTAATGGTAATCCAAACAACAATAAAGAACCCAAACGACATGATGAAGGTCCAACTACCACCGAAAGTGGCTACCTTATCAGCAATCCGCTGTCCGAAAGTAAGCACTTGCAGGTCTTCATCACCGTCAATTTTATCGGTAAGGGTGGTTTTTTCGTTTAGAGAAGTAAGAACAGTTTTCTCTAATTGGCTCAACTCTCCTACTTCTTTAGCCAGGAAATTTGAAATATAGTTTTCTCTATACTGATTTAGCTCGCTTAGCGAAAGATAATTATCAGCCGTAAATTCAGGTTTATCTATTTGGATAAAATTCAGAATCGACTGGCCAAAAGTTTTCCCCGAAATCTTTTCAGAATGAGGAAACTCTTCACCCGAAATATCACTAATGAAGTTTGTTTTCATTGGATTATGTTTAGGCAGATTGAATAAACTAGTTGAAACTGCCCGATGGCATGCGGACTAAACCCCCTTCAGTTCGTGTCCCATCTTGTCGCGTTTGGTTTGGAGATAAAGCTCATTGTGTTGGTTGCTTTCAATCTCGATAGCCACATTTTCCACAATTTCTATCCCATACCCCACAAGACCCGCACGTTTGGTGGGGTTGTTTGTAAGCAATCTAATTTTCCCCACCTCCAATTCACGAAGTATTTGAGCTCCCACACCGTAATCCCGCTCGTCCATTTTAAAGCCGAGTTGCAGATTGGCCTCTACTGTGTCCATACCTTGCTCTTGCAATTCGTAGGCTTTTAGCTTATTAAGTAAACCTATTCCGCGTCCCTCCTGATTCATATATACAATTACGCCCTTTCCTTCAGCGTTAATTAATTCCATGGCCTTGTGCAGTTGTGGGCCGCAGTCGCAGCGGCATGACCCAAAAATATCTCCCGTTATACAACTTGAATGCACTCTTACCAACACGGGTTCATCTTTTTTCCAAGTTCCTTTTATTAAGGCTAAATGTTCTTGTCCGGTGGTGGTTTGCTGGTAAGCAACTAATCTGAAATCGCCATACTGTGTGGGCATCTTTACCTCAACCTCTCTCACAATAATGCTTTCTTGCTCCAGGCGATACTTTATCAAATCTTCTATCGAAATGATTTTTAGGTCAAATTTCTTTGCAATCTCTTTCAATTCGGGAAGGCGGGCCATAGTACCATCGTCTTTCAGAATTTCCACCAATACTCCGGCCGGTTCAAATCCGGCCAAACGAGCTAAATCCACGGTTGCTTCAGTGTGTCCTGCCCGGCGAAGCACGCCCCCTTCGCGGGCACGAAGCGGGAAAATATGTCCGGGGCGTGCAAATTCTGATGGGCGAATAGCGGGATTAATTAATGCCTGAACCGTTTTGGAACGGTCTTGCACCGAAATACCCGTGGTACAACCATAGCCAATTAAATCTACAGGAACGGTGAATGGCGTTTGATGCAGAGCTGTATTGTCGGTAACCATCAAGTTTAGGTTAAGCTCGTTGCAACGCTCTTCGGTAAGCGAGGCACAAACGAGGCCACGCCCTTCTTTAGTCAAAAAGTTAATAAGCTCAGGAGTGGCATTTCGGGCGGCGGTAATAAAATCGCCTTCATTTTCGCGGTCTTCATCGTCCACAACTATCACCACTTTGCCGAGCCGAATGTCGGCCAAAGCTTCTTCAATCGTATTTAGCATAATTGCCGCAAAAGTACGGCGTGGTTTGATTTTGAAAGAATATTAGCAAAAGGAAATTATACCAATTGTTTCTCCAGTTACAAATCCAAGTTATACTCCGAAATTTTCCGATACAGCGTTCTTTCCGAAATCCCTAATTCATCAGAAGCTTTCTTGCGTTTGCCTTTGTGTTTTTCAAGAGCTTTAATGATAAGCTCCTTTTCTCGATCTTCTAATGAAAGACTTTCCTCTTCCATTTCCTGATGGTCGTGGATATGAACAGTGGGCATATCTGCTTTTTTATGGATACTGATAGTGTGTTCCATTCCATTATCCGACACCACTTCCTCGTAGAGTTTACGGATAATCTGAGCATTGTTTTCCTGAACCTGACCATTGCCTACTTGTCCGCCACCATTGCTTATAATATCAAATACTAGCTTTTTCAAATCAACTATGTCCTTTTTCATATCAAAAAGAACCTTGTATAGCAAATCTCGTTCGGAGAAATCTTGTCCTCCGCCTCCATTGTTCGAAAAACCCTGATTTGCTAATACCGGCAAATTTGATAATTGAACCTGAGGGGGCAAATAATTTATCAAGATTTCTGGGGTAACATTCCTGTCTTTTTCAATGATAGAAACCTGTTCAGTAACATTCTTTAATTGCCGAACATTCCCGGGCCAGGCGTAATTCTTCAGCATCTCGGTTGCGGCCTCATCCAAACGGATGGAAGGCATACGGTATTTTTCGGCAAAATCGGAGGCGAACTTGCGAAACATAAGCGGAATATCATCCTTCCGTTGTTTGAGCGACGGTATGGCAATCGGCACTGTATTTAAACGGTAAAACAAATCTTCACGGAATTTTCCTTTTGCCACAGCCTCCCCCATATTTACGTTGGTGGCGGCTACAACTCTTACACTGGTCTTTATGGATTTAGAAGCTCCCACCCGAATGAATTCACCTGTTTCTAAAACCCTTAAAAGTCTCACCTGAGTAGAAAGTGGCAACTCGGCCACCTCATCCAAAAAGATTGTTCCATTATCAGCTACTTCAAAGTATCCCTTTCGAGCTTCGTGTGCACCGGTGAACGAACCTTTTTCGTGTCCGAATAGTTCACTGTCAATCGTTCCTTCCGGAATTGCTCCACAGTTCACGGCAATATAGGTTCCGTGTTTTCGTGTGCTGAGGTTATGGATGATTTTTGAAAAAACCTCTTTACCCGAACCGCTTTCTCCAGTTACAAAAACCGACAAATCGGTTGGAGCTACTTGTGCTGCTATGTCTATTGCACGGTCTATCAGTGGGGATGTACCAATGATGCCGAAGCGTTGTTTAATTTCTTGTGTGGTCATTAAAATCTTCTTTTAGATTGCTTCCCC
>CANJNG010000233.1 GCA_947475205.1 Bacteroidota bacterium | reverse complement strand
CTATCCACACCAACAACTTTTCAGACTTCCGAAACACGGTAGGCTTTGTCCTTCTCGCAGCTTTCAGCTCCGATAGCGTTACAGTTCAATTTATACAAAAACTTTTTTCACGCAAATAACATGACCGCAAAAGAACTATTCACCAGCATAGATGAGGGTAACGATTTACCCGTTGATTTCAAAATTGATGGAACTGGCATAATCAAAGAGCTGGTTTTGTTGCTTATTCAAGCATTCATTCGCAAGAAACGCCGAATTGTATTGCTGGAAGAGAGAGTACAAGCATTAGAAGATTGGAAAAATAATCAATAATACTATGGTTTACCTATTAATAAACACCACTACAAATTCGTGGGAAACAATCGCCACAGGAGCTTTTGATGATGCTTACGCAACATTGACCGAAGAGAACCGTGCAGACGATGAAATTACAATAGGCGAAACAACCTACAAACTTAGCTCATTTCAAATAAAATTCAATTCAACCTCCCTAACATAAAAACAAAAACAAAATGGTACAACTTACTCCCGTAGGCAGCTCTACACCAGCAAATGTTACAGATTCAGCTTTTATAGCTGCATTAGGTAGCCAACAACAAGTAGCTATTGATAGCAATATCATAGTTATTCAAGGTATTCAATATAAAATTGACACCTTTAGCGGATTTGGTAAAACCCTTCGGCTTGTTCCCGTAGGTGGCGAAGATTTAGCCAATATTTCTGATGCCGATTTCATCAAGGCTTTTGCAAATTCAAGCCTAAATAAATGCGTTACTGATGGTGTATTAATCATCAATGGTGTGCAGTATTTAATTTCCACATTCACCAATTTTGGACAATTAATTACTTTCATTGCCGTTGGCGGTGTAAACCCTGTAACCATTTCCTCAATTGATTTTTTCAAAGCTCTGAACGATTGCACCGTAAGCTTGCAAAACAATATCATAACCATTGCCGGTACGCAATACGTTCTTGATTCTTTCGGAGGGTTTGAAGATTAATATTTGACCTAAAACCCTAAACTATGTCAGTTACACTTACCCCTATTGGGGGTTCAACCCCCGATACCATTTCGGATGCCGATTTTATTACCGCAATTGGCGGCCAACAACCTTGCATAATCGAAGGGAGGATAATTATCATTAACGGTAAACAATATTCACTTTCTTCATTTGGCGGGTTTGGTGGCGGTTCAGGAATGTTCCCTAACCAAACCACAAGGCTATTGGCTACAGTTGATTATTTAGCGGTAAATGCAGGAGCAGCCGCACCTAATTTTAATGTGGCAATATCGAAACCCACTGGTAAAATTTGGTTAGGTTTGTTTGTGAATGTTACTACGGCCTTTGCATCTGTAACACGCCAATTAGCATTCAACACTATGGGAGCACCACTACTCAACACGGTTGATGTATTTGGTTATACTGGAAGCGAAAGCGGAACAGGGAATGCAAGTGTGTTGGCACAAAAATCCATTCAGAATTTAAACGCAATGTTTGGATTTGAAACAATGGGGGTAAACCCGAAAGACTTTACCGCAGGGGTAATGGAAATTTACGCAATTGAAGCAACTCATCCACTTTAAGAAATGTCAGTTACACTTACCCCTATTGGTGGTTCAACCCCCGACACCATTTCAGATGCCGATTTTATTGCAGCATTAGCACAGTTAAACAGTGTTATGCTCGATAACAATCGGGTTATAGTTGTAAATGGTAAACAATACCTAATTAGCACCTTTAGCGGCTGGGGAGGCGGTGGCGGTGCATTTCCGAACCAACAAGTAATTTCGCTTGGAAGTATTGATTATACTCAATTAAATGCAGCACCAATAACCCCTCATTACCCTACTGGATTTCCTTATGTTCAACCAGCAGGAAAAATAGTTCTTCGCTATATAGCCAAAGTAACTGTACCCTTTGTTGCGGGAACTTCAGGAAACCTATTTGGGTTTTCAGATGTATGCACTTTGGATGCTATTGGAAATGCCTTTTTTCTTCCTTTCGGTGGCTATGAGGCCGATGTTATTGGTTTTATGAACAATGTTTTTTTTAAATACATAGACCCATCAGGGTTTACAATACCCAATCCGCAAGGATGGACTGCTGGAGCTTGTGATTGCTATGTAGTAATTGCAGATTCACCAGTATAACAAAACAAATTAATCTCACCACGAAAAAGGCGGCTGCAACGCCGCCTTTTTTGTTATCTAAAATCAAACAAAATGGCACACAAAACCAGCAAACAAACAGCCTTCGGCAAATGGACACGAGGCGAACACGGCTTTACCAATTTAGGCAGCTTCCAAACCAAAATCTTTGATGCGTATTGGATAGCAGACAGCGATAACGAGAAAATACTTGAAAAAGCATTTCCGTTTTGGTTTACAAAAGAAATGCCATTGAAAGGAATTGGCAAACCAACCGTGAAAATATTTGGAGCAAAGAAGAAAACTTCTGTGTCGCCCCGTAAAAATACCAAACGCAAATAACAGCAAATTGGTATGACAAAAGCTCAATTATTTAAGCAGCTTGAGCGAGTATATCCGGCTAAGTATTGCACGGACTTAAATGATTTTGACCATAACATAGAAGATTGCAAAAGGATAATTGGGCTATATTATAAATACGGTTACAAAACACCAAGTCAATTATTAATGCGTTTTGCTTCATTGAGCAAACACAGGGAAGCATTTGTAAAAAAGAACGGACTTGGTAGCTCTGATTCGCATTCAATGTTTGTGGCCCGAATGCAAGCCGATTTAAGGGATAGTGTAAAGCATAACAAAACCAGCGTTGAGCGGGTGGCCTCGTCCTTTGGAATTAAAGACCAAAACCTTATTAAAGAGCTTGCCGAACTTTCAATTGTAAATGAAGCCCGCCGCCTTGCTCATTTGGAGGGAACGAGGCGGCAACGATACGAAAGTATAGTAGAGCTTTACCGCTCTCAGGTAACACTTAGCCACAGAACCAGCCAAAGTATGCTATTGCAGCAATACAGCACCCCCGCACCGCTTGGTTATGTGATGGGGTGTTACTGCAATGTAGATAAGTTTGAGAACACTTACCGAAATGTAGATATGCTATTTGAACCATCCGCAGGGAATGGGCTATTAACTATTGCTGCAAGAGCTTTCCGTTGCGTAGTGAACGAACTTGATACTGTTAGGAATTACAACCTTAAAACGCAAGGCTATTACGGAGTATATGACCAAGATGCTTCCTTAGACCTTCGTAACATAGTAAGGGAAAAGAACAGCGGCGGTTTTAAGGCCGTAATAACTAATCCTCCATTTGACAGCTTGGACGAACCTATAATGTTTGGCGAAAGCCCGATTAAGGTTCTTGACCACGTTATGTGCATCCGTGCGTTGGATTGTATGCGTGATGATGGCCGTGCAGCTCTCATAATCGGAGGCCACACAAATTGGGATGGGAAAGGCCGCATTCAGGCTGGCAAAAACCGTATCTTCTTTAGTTACCTACACCGACACTACAACGTGGACGATGCGATTAACATTAGCGGGAAACTTTACAGCCGACAAGGTACGAGCTTCAATGTGCGAATGATTCTGATTGATGGCCGCAAGACAAAGAACAACACCGACTTTCCGCCGCTTTACAATTCAGCT
>CANJNG010000232.1 GCA_947475205.1 Bacteroidota bacterium | reverse complement strand
CCCCTGAACGCTGGTGCCTAGGATGTGCCTAGATACCAGATGACCGCGAACTAAGGTCCGCATACTAGCTGACCAGCTCGACGGCTGCACGTTTCATGGCGTCGTTTACGTCGATGTAGGCCTGCGTTGTGGCGATGCTCTTATGACCGGCGAGAGAAGCCAGGACGCGCACGCCGATGCCTTTGCTTGCTAGGGTCGTGATGAAGCTGCGTCTACCAGAATGGCTAGTGTCCAACGGTGGAACCTGAGCATAGCTCGAGAAGCTCAACATCGACGCCGTGCTGAATGCTCCCAACGCCAAAAGCCTGATAATGCGCGAGACAGATCCACACTTCTGAACCATGTCGCTCTCTCCTGAACTGTAGTGCCATCCCACTTTGCAACCGCAGTGCACATTCAATCAGAAGTGCTGTCAATCTGAATGATGATCCGATCTGAGTTTGAGTAGCGTGCCATTCAACGTGGAGAGGAGGACCAAACGGCAATATAAAATGCTGCGTACTGCTGCCGTTTGCACAAACTAACTTCAGATCCGCACTCCGACCCTTTCCGCTATGGGAGGCCAATAACTACTGGTCACCGGAAAGCTCGCGGACCAGTCTCTTCACTGCAATGAAAGTCGCTCTAATCATCGCGTAAACAACCGGACGCAAACGTTGAGGTCACGGCACCTACGATAAACGCAGGGCGAACACGCTTCAGTTTTGGTGTGAAAGCAAACGTGGGTAGCGGCTTGTTGCCGAAGTAGTCTTGGTCCTTCGCATACCGCAAGACCATCTTGCAAATCCCGAGATCAAACTGGAGCGTCTTGTCGGTAGGATCGCGCTTTGCGTTGTGATGAATTTGTTCGTGCTTGTGATAATACGCTTTGCGCCAGGGTATGAAGTCACGAAGCACTTTGTCGTCGATAGCTTCAATTGCCCGCTTGCCTGCGTACTCCTTCCAGAACTTAGACACTCGTTTGATCTGCCGAAGCATGGCGTCGCTGGTGTGCTTGATGCTGGAGCCGCGCTTCGCTTCCTTGCCAAGCTTGTTGTCGGCTTCGCGCTCAGCGATGTACTCGTCAATCACATCGCTGAAGGTCCGCGATTGAACGGGCAGCCCTTCGCCGAGCTTGTATTCAGTTTGGTGGAACAGCTTGAGCCCGAGCCGTTTGGCTTCAGCTGTGTTGCTCGTCTTGAGACTTTTCCACAGATACTTGCGATTGCCGACAGCGACGCGTGCCTGCCAAAGCCCGTTGCGGCGGAACAGGACAAGCTTTCCAGCCTCTAACCGCAGCTCATCGTCCATTCAGCAATCTGCCTAACATTTGCCTAGCAACCAGCCATTTCCAGCTAGTGCCTAACAAGTGCCTAACAATATTTTGCTGCTTATAATTTCCTAAAGCGTTGAAAACAAAGGAAATTAAACCCGCCCGTGGCAGTGCTTGAACTGCAACGGATATATAATTTATCATTAATTTTCAATGAGTTACACTGAACACAATCTGTTGTATAGGGTTTGTATAGATATCTTCCAACGACCCCCAATTGAACTCATCGAATATTTACAACCTCTTCAGCTTGCGCCATTGTTCGAGGTGATGTGGAGAAACAATAGCAGCTTCGGGTGCCTGGCAAATAGAGTGCGTTTCCGTGCCGTCGGCAATCCGTCTGTCGTCCGACGCGTCGGCTGCTACGGCTTACGAAGACGAAAAGCCGTCTTGCTTTTTCGATCGCAGCCATCAAGCGCAAGCCCCGCCCTTCTTTCAATTGCTCTACATCCTGCTTGGCTGTTGAATGCATGATGTGCATTGCGAGGGAAAACGCGATGAAATCTGGGCGAAAAAACTGTGTCGCTTTGAGTTTGCTGCTCGTGTTCGCAGCAATGGGATGGGCTGCGGATGCCGGAGCGCAGCAACCGGTGGCACCACTAACGGATTGCGACAGGCTAGCTGCCAATCCAACCGATGCTCGACGCTTTTCAGGGCTAACGGGTGTCCAATTCAAGGAGCTACGCGAGAATCTGAACGCGGCTCTGTCCGCGTGTTCAACAGCCATAGCCACCTATCCGAATGAACTTCGTTTTCGCTATCAGTATGCCCGAGCGATCCAGATAAAAGACAAGAACACGGCATTTGCGATTTTCAAGCAGCTCGTCGCCGCCAAATATCCAGCTGCACACGATAATGTGGGATGGCTGCTGATTTCAGAAAACGACGATTACCCGAGCGCCATCAATGTATTTCAAGCAGGTTACGCATTGGGTGACGCGGATTGCGCCGTCAGCTTGTTTACGATGATTGATAAGGAAAAGTGGCAGCCACCGGATGCAAACCGCGTTCGCCTACAACTGTTGGAAAAGGCTGCCGCCGCTAACCATGCCGGAGCAGTTGTCGCGCTTCCGATTGAGAGAGCAAAGCAAGCTCAACTCAGCTCACCTGGCATACCGAATCAGCCACCAGCTTCGAACGCTGATGCGGCTCCGTTGACGAATTGGCCTATGTGGACTTTGCCGTCTGGCGTTAAGATTCCCATGGACAAGAATGCTCCCTGTCTAGCTGAAATGATGTATCCGGGATGCAACCCAAATGGATCCTGCTTTAAGGTAGGAACAATCTTTGCGGGCGTAAACCGTATCATTCATCCTGCTAATGGGATGCCCTGGCTCATCTGCACGCATGACGGCGATGAGGCTTCATCGTGTGTTCCTGCTACCCATGTTCGTTTGCTCAACTGCAAACCTGGTACTGCGGATGCAAAGGGTTTAACTCCGCTCATTGTTACGGTGAACCCACCGCAATCGCCCCCCGTACCGGCTCCAACCGCTACGCAGCCCAATCAAGATAGGGCTGACTGGAAATCCAAGCTTGAGGAGCTTTACAAGACCATTCCGGATGAGGATCGGCGCGCGTCGGGACCCACCGCATCGCCACCCAAGTCGGCGGCGCCCAAAAGTACGGCATCTTGTGCGCTTCCACCTAAGCAAGGCGAGGATTTGAGTGCAACAGAAGCGCTTAAACTTGTGGGAGAGTTGAGCACCGCCGTCAAAAGTGCGCTCGCAGTTTCCGAAACGTCGATGGCTTATGAGTCTGCATGGAAGCAAATGGCGCTTGCAGTCGACAAGCTGACTTCATCGACTTTCTCTTTGCGGGAGGAGTGCCGTCCCGGCAACAAGGTCGAAGTTGAAAGTGGAACGAATCCTCGCCTAGCAATCAAAGTAAAGAACTACGGCACGCAACTTTATATTGAGATTCCGACGACGACCTCGTGGGACAAGATTTATGATGAAACGCTAGTTAGCGTTTCTGGGAGGCTCCGCATCGGGGGGTGCCATTTGACCTATACTGAAGCCACGCCAATACGCTTAAATAAAGACATGAGTTGGGAATTTTCTTTTGAGGACCACGTGGATAAAATCCCAACCACTTCGACAGAATACAAAACTGTGCGCAAAAAGATGGCGGGAACAATAAAGAATGTTTCTTGCTTTGCTGAGGTTAGCGCCGCCTTTTTGCTGAGGAAGAATTAGCAAGCAGATTGTCTTTCAGCGTTTACTGTCGCCCCTGCGGCGTTCCTGCTCTTCACCAGGACAAATGAACCGATGGGCAAAGCAACATAACAAAATACATACTCTGTTAGCCAGTGAGCGACTGCGTTGAAGTCGTTGGCGAATTCGCTCCACTCCTATCGGTTGACCTTCT
>CANJNG010000231.1 GCA_947475205.1 Bacteroidota bacterium | reverse complement strand
TATTATTATCGGTATTATTGCACATTTTATAATTTTGTGCTTTATATATATATATATATAAATATACATACATATACATATTTCAATTTTTTATAAAAACTTATAAATCATTATTTTGTGAATTAAAGGTATCTTTTAGTCTAAATCCATAAACCTTAGATTTTTCTAATTTATAATTATTAGATTTAAGAAATTCCTTAATTTTCTTTTGAGGAGGTGGTTTTTTATCATATGCATTTTCATACCACAACTTGAAATGATTCCAAACATCATCAATTTCACTTGAATAATCATTATTAATTTCTACACAATCATTAATAAATTCAAGGAAGAAGTTGCTATCTTCTTTATATTTATTTGTATGATCGGTGACTTTTCTTGGTGCAATTTTATCTAAACTAAATGAATCATGTTTATAGATTGGATAGAATTCATTAATTAATAACCACATGAATGGTTGAATCCATTTTTTAAGTGTTTCTCTCAAATTAGGATCTTTTTTATGTTGATTAGGTTTTTCAGGTTTATCAACAAACTGTTGTTCAAATGGAATAACTCTTACACGTCTCCATGTACCACCATCATTTGAAGGAATTTTAGGTAATTCATTGCAGATTAAACATAATTGAAACTGTGGCATAAATTCAATAGGTTCTTCAAATAATGGACGTGCCATAATTTTATTTTGACCTGTAAGTTCTTTCATAACACCAACATTAATTTTATCATCGCATTCAGGTTCTTCTAAATCAATAAAACGAATACCTTTTTTATTTGCTAATTCGGGTGTTGCCGCCGAACTACTCTTACGTTTTTCAGTTATAACGGAAACAGGTAATTTACTATAATAATCACCAAGAGCACGTGAAATTAAATCAATATGTGTTGTTTTACCATTAGAACCACCTGGACCCGTAAAGAACATTAATTTTTGTTCTTTATTATATCCATCAATAAGAGAACTTGTGTAATATAGTAAATAATCACGAATATCTTTTTCAGGAAGAATAGTTTCGTAAAAATGCATAATTTCACTAATAACTTTATCCGTTTTATTGTATTCTACATAATCATAACCAACTGATTTAGAAACATAATCATCTGGTAATCCATTTCTAAATATTCCATTCTTTAAATCATAAATACCATTTTCAAATCCTAATAAGAAATGATTTTCATCTAATCGTTGCATAAATTCTTTATCATAAAACAGATTTTGACATTCGCCAATTAATCTATCTTTATATGTCTTTTTCTTAAGGTCTTGAATTAACTTGACAATATTATTAGATTTTTTTAATAATGTATCTGACTTTTGTCCTACTTCTGTTGTACTATTAATAATATAAGATGCTGATAATATTGCTAATTCTTTGGCAAATTCTTCTGACATTTTAAGTGATAATGTATATGCTCCATCTATCTTAATCCAACGATGATTTACAAATTGCCACCATGATTTATGTGCAATAGAACTACATCTAAATTCATGCTTATACATTTCAAATAATACTTTAGCAACATCATAATCTGTTTTTGTATCAGCATCTTCTAATAATTTATTAACACGTTCTTGAATTATCTTTTTATATTCTTGCATATTATCATCATGTGCCCATTTATGTAATGATGATATAGTATATCCAGTATTATCATTATTACGTTTTTCTCTTAATTCACATTGCATCCAAACTTTTTTACATGAGTTAATATCAAACTTTGATATATCTAACTTTGAAAAATCAACAAATTCTTGATATAACTTGGAAGAAATGTTATATAATGTCCAACCTACAATTATCCATTCATTATAATTACTTGCTCTTTTCTTATTTAATAATTTTACTAATTTCTTTGCTAAATCAATACTATCTTTTTCTAATAAAACATTTTTACTTAATTCTGATTTTGCAATTTTAGTAATTTTATCATTTAATTCTTTTTGTGTTTCTTCAGATATATCGTAATCATTATTTTTAATCATTAAATTATTTAATAGTGAATTTGAAAAGTTATATGATTCACCATTTTCATTAATCTTGTATTTTGATTTAATTTCAGTATACTTATCCGTTAAAACATTTTTACTTTGCATTTTAGGTTGGTCTGGTTTACGTATTGCTAATAATTTAATTAAATCTCCTCTTTCAAATTCTGTTTCTACTGTTTCCATTTTAGAATCAATAATGTATTTTAAATCATAGTATTGTATAGAATTATTAATATTTTTACCTGAACCAAACATAAACCAACGATTCGTCCATAATACAGACCTGTCAAATATATCATTTATATCATTGTCTAAAAATTCAGTTATATCATCAAAGATTTTTGTACTAATCAACTTTTTAAGTACTTCATCATATACATAATATCTGTCAATTACCGATAAGATAATATTTGGATAATGAATATGTAATCCATCTTTGTATAATTCACCTTTCTTAGTTGCATTTTCTTTTAATAATACATATGCATTTAACTCATCATTACTCTTATTCAACTTGTAATTCTTCTTAATCACACTCGTTATTATCGCAACTATGTTTATAGTATGATCATCTGTAAATATTTTGTCTGTACTATCTTTTTTATATTTAAAATCAAAATCAAAACATAATGGTCCATTTATTAATGGCTTTTCCATAATATGCATTTTTCCAAAATATTTATTTGCTTCTGATACTACCAAGTTTAAAAATTCTTCATACTGTTCATTTGATACTTTAAAAATCTTATTACTATGTCCATTCCATAAGGTATGAGTGCTTGATTTATCACCTATATTACATTTATTTTCTTCAATAAACTTATATAAAGGAGCATTATGCTCTGTATAAGATTTTTTATTATATGTAGTCATTTAATAATATATTTATAGTATATTTTAAATTTTAAAATCAATTTTTTATATAAAAATTGATTTTAGGTATAAATAGAATCTATATGTATAAACCATAGATATAGGAAATATAACCGCAATAAATATTATACTTTATATATATATATAATCATGTTCTGTGAATTATGTAAAAATTTTATGGAAATAACAAAAAATGTTTCAAATATTGAACAACATGGAGGAAATGATGATTCAGATACATCCAATTTTGATGTATCAATAAGTTCTAATAAAAAAGTATCTGAAATTAGTAATTCTATTATTGAATCTATATTAAATGGTGATATATTAGATATTGAGGTTAATGAAACATTAATTGCAGATATTAATAAATTATCATCATTTAATAAATTAAGTAGTAATCAAAAAACACTTGTAATTAATCGTTTGTATGAAAAAATTCCAAAAAATCAAAAAATTTCTAAATTAGGTACAGGTAGTAGTAATACTAAACAATCATATTTCTATTGTAAGAATTGCGGATATAATGAAAAAATTCCAGAAAATATGTTTATTTTTAGTCGTAATAATGAGAAGATAACTGAGGCTATATTTAATCCAAGTTTTTTAAATAGTAAATATGATCCAACATTACCTACTACTAAAAAATATAACTGTATTAATGAAATTTGTAAGACACATGCTGACCCAATTATTAAAAAAGCAGTATTTTATAGACAAGTAAATACATATGGTTTAACTTATATTTGTTGTGTTTGTGATAGTTATTGGAATACTCATATAGAAACGAATGATAAAGCAATTTCTTTAGATAAGATTT
>CANJNG010000230.1 GCA_947475205.1 Bacteroidota bacterium | reverse complement strand
TGAACAATTTATGGAAGAAGTAAATCCATTAAAAATAAAATTTATAGCTCATAAGGAATCAATTAAAGATAACCGTGATAAAAAAAGATTAACTAAAGAATCTGATAGAACATTCAAGGAAATACACGAAGAAGCAAGATTAATTGCACTTAAAGAAGGAATGAGATTATATACCAGATGGACAACATCAGAAAGAAGTGCTATAATTGCACAGATATTAGGATATTTTGACGATAATGGCAATGTAAAACCAGATTCAGCTTTACCAGAACATATTAAGAAATTTTTTAATAGTGCAACTTGGTTTAGTGATTTATACAAATTTACTATGTATCCAGTTATGAGATTTATAGAAAACCAAGCAAAATTTAATGGTAAACCAATACATGTTAAATTTCAAGTTGATATACGCGAACCTACTGTAAGAGAAGCATTAAAAGATCCTGTAGTACAAGCAAAAGTTTTTGCAGCATTACAGAAATTAACAAAAAGAACTTTTGAAAGGGATGTATTTGAACAAGTATCAAAAGAAAAAGGAAATATATTATCTAAGGAAGATATAGATGCAATATGCTTAAAAAGTGGGGAACAAAGAAATCTTGTTCAAGAAGTATCGCTTGAAAAAGATGCCCCCGTACCTGCAGATGGTGTTGTTATAAGATGCTTTTATGATGAAAATTTACATTATGATGTTCCAAAAAAAGGAGATCCAGGATTATTGGTAATTGAAGCAGAAGGTCCTTGGCATTTAGTTACATGGTTAGAAACATCAATGATGCAATGTGTTTATGAAGCATATCTTAAACAACAATTAGAAGTAGTAGAAGAAGTAGTAGAAGAAGTAGTAGAAGACGGAAAACAAGTAACAAAAAAAACAAAAGTAACAAAAGTAAACTATGGACCTTGGTTATCTAAAGCATTATTACGTTGTGCAACAAGTGTAGCATATACCAGAATTATGCAAATATGTGGTGGTCCTACACCTGCCTTATTTACAGGTCGTAGAACTGGAGGATTACCATTTTTAATATTGCAAAATTTATTCTTTATTGATCATTTTAAACAATCTTTACCACCAATAATGGATAAAGGTGTACTAACGCCACAATCTAAACCAACAATTGGCTTGTATAGTGAATTACCAGAAGCAACAGCATGTTTAGGCACATCATCAGTTGATGCAGTATTATATTTAAGAACACAGTTACTAATACCTGATGATGGAGAAACAAGAGAATTAATGAAAAGGGATGATCCAAAAGAACCAAACGTATTACCATTTGTAGGCACACATGCACATGAATTATCAATGGTTTTATCAGTATTATACCACAATCTTGATGTAAATCCACTTCAATTACCTTTTTCACAAGTTTTAGGACATTATTTATATGAGGAACTTGTACGTAAAAAGACTTTAGGTCCATTGCCAATGCTACCCGATACATTAGGTACTCCTGCCTTTGTTATCGCTGCCTCCATATTATCATTTAATAAAAAAATATTTCTTTCAGTTGTTCAATCAGCAAGACAAGATTCAGGTGATTTAGTTGATTTTGAATATGTTTTAGGTTTATTTGGATATAAGGGAGGTTGTATGGCATCTGAAATTGATGATACTGCTACATTATTAAAAGCATCTCTTTTAACTAAATATAATACATTTGGTGCAGGTGGCTATTTTGGTGATAGCAATAAAGTATTTAATAAAAAAGAAAGTAATTTTAGTATGGCAGTTAAAGTTGTACGTGTGGAATGTGTTTATAATGATTCTGAAGTAAACGGACACCCTTCTCATATTACTTATAAACAAGAAGGTGAAATTCATATGTGCATAGGTTATCCTATTAAAACAGGCGATCCAGATAATATTACCGATGAAGTAGGAAGACAAATAATTAGTAAATTTTCTGCAGATAAAACTTTACCAGATGACCAGTTAATTGCTATGAAAGAGTATGCCATAAAAACAAGAGAAAATGCAATTAAGATGTTATTTACACCTAGCGCACTTGATTACACAATAGTACAGATACGCGAAAATGTAATTAGTATATCAGGAACAGAATTAATAATTGATACAACCCTTTTACAATCCTTAAAACTTATTACAGAAAGAGACAATATAGAAGAAGAAAAAGGGGTAGCACAATCATTTGGAGGTGGTAAATATAAAAACAAAAAAACCACGAGAAAATAAAAAGTTTTTGTATGTCTATAATAAATTTTAGTATTTGTTATAATATAATAGAATAAAACTGTAATATAAACATGAACACACTTAATGAATTAGAAAATATTATTATAAACATAATAAATAAAAATGATGTATGTCAAATAAAAAATGCAATTAGTGTATTAACTCCATATGTTCCTATGTATAATCCACCGCATAATCCACCCCATAATTCACCCTATGTTATATTAGAGCATATACAAAAAAATGTATGTAAGGTTATGAATACCGATATAGGCAGTAGTAAGATAAGCATTATGAAGAAATATAGTAAAGATAGTGCCAATATAGAAAGAATATTGATGGAGAAGGAGGTATATGAAAAAATCAAACACCCTCTAATATGTACATGTGAAAGGATAATGGATGATCATAATTACCACTACCTAATTTTAGACTATTATGAAAAATCACTTTTTGATATTCTCAAACAAAATTTTATAAATGGAAATGAAAATATTATACGTTTTTATACAGCAGAGGTAATTTGCGCATTGGAATATCTTCATATAAATGGATATATACATAAGGATATTAAACCAGAAAATATAATGATTGATAAAAATGGACATATTAAATTAACAGATTTTGATTTATCATGTAAAACAAATGTATCTGTAAATATTATCAACAATACACTTCAATATAAAGAAAATACATTTTATGATGATAATGAGAAGTATATAACCAATATATGTGGTACATTTGAATATATGCCTCCAGAAATTATTGCTGGTGATAAATATAATTCAAAAGTTGATTTATGGATGTTTGGTATACTACTATATGAACTCAAATATAAAAAAACACCTTTTTTAGATACAATACAATTGCATAATGAATTTGGTAAAATGGATAATGATTTTGGTAAAAAGGAAGATATTTCTGCAATTATAAATAAAGTATATGATAATATAACCAATAATAAAATATCTTTTGATGATATACCCCCACAACCACCAGCCCCATTGACATCAGCTATATCAAGTGAATTACAAGATTTAATCAAAAAATTGCTTGTTAAAAATCCTAATAATAGACTTGATATAACAGAAATTAAAAACCATCCATTTTACAAAGATATTAACTTTAATTTAATAATGTCGTATAATCCTCCTTTTTATTCATAAAAATTGACTTTGTTAATAAATATAAGCCATAGTATAAATAATATCAGATTATAAGATTATAAGATTATAACAAATTATACATGGACAATTTTAATAACTTTGGAAATAATGATACAAATAGTACCAGTGAAATACACATTTATGTACATCAGAGAGGAACACGTAAAGCAGATACAATAATCAAGGGTCTTGAATTTGCTGATAAAGATGAAAGTAAAAAATTTTTATCAAGTATAAAACAAGCATTTGGTATTAATGGATGTATAAAAACGATAGAAGAAATAGATCCAGATAACAAAGTTTTTTCATTCACGGGTAATTACGGTGAAAAAATTAAAAATGAATTAGTTAAAAAATATAACAAAAATGAAGATTTAATTACTATACATGGTTGTGAATAATATT
>CANJNG010000229.1 GCA_947475205.1 Bacteroidota bacterium | reverse complement strand
CGCAGCTTATTCCTTCTTCCCTAAAAAGCCTTCTATTAAACACCACGTTGAGGAAACTAATCCAAAACGCCTGCAGGTGCAAAAACTGCAATTGCAACTCGCTGCTTAACCCGAACTCAGGTTAGTAGGTTCAGAAGAGGCTGCTCAGGATGTGTTGCAGGATTCTTTTGTAAAAACCCCCGGGTTGGCAGCGGTGTTCGCTAAATGCGGTTTTTGAATTAAGTTATTGTTCCTTAAAGGCATTCAAGAGCTCCTTTAGGTCGGTTATCAACTGCTTTTCTTGTTCTGTGTGGTCTCTGACCCACAATTAAAAATCATCCCTCCCGCTATGAGTTTGTAACTCACTTAAAACAAAAATTCCAATATCTCACCCTTACAGGGCTGCCCATTTCTTCCCCCCTCCCGTCCTTAAGGCCCTTCTAGTCCTTAAAAATCTCAAATAACTATAATCCATTAACTTAATCCCAAAAATCTTTTCATCTCCCCTCTCGAAAACCGCAAGAGGACAAGAGAAAACCGCATCTCCCCTCGCGCCCCCCCCCAGGCAAAATTCTTATTTGTTTGGCTTATGAGATATTGCTTCCGGGTTATGCATGGCCATGAAATATATCAAGACAAGCAGGGTTACCGAAGCTGTTGCCACAAAAGCTATTGTAGCACTATATTTATACCAAATAAGCCCTGTGAAAGAACTGGCCAATAGGGTGCAAAGGCTTTGTAATCCCGAATAGGTTCCTATGGCAGTTGCCGTATCATGTTTAGGGATAATGTTTGATATCCATGCTTTTGAAATACCCTCGGTAGCAGCAGCGTAAATTCCATAAAGAAAAAACAAACCGAAAAATAAATACATGTTTTGGTTAAAAGCCATTCCAAAGTAAACAGCCGCAAATAGGGCAAGGCCAAAAATGAAAATGGTTTTAAGTCCCACTTTGTCGGCTAAGAAACCCACCGGAAACGCAAACAATGCATAAATGAGATTATAAAAAATGTAGGCACCAATCACCAATGTATCTTCCATGCCTAATTGCTTAGCTTGAAGCAAAAGAAAAACATCAGAACTATTAAAAAGCGTAAATATCAATAACCCAAGCACTACTTTCTGGTACTCTTTGGGGCTTTCTTTCCAATAGTTTAAGAACGAAAAAAAGGGTGATTTAACTTTGGGCTTGGGTTCCATTAATTTTTTATCCTTCAGAAAAAAGGAAGAAATCACAGCAAGCAAGCCCGGCACAAAGGCAATGAAAAAAAGCGGTTTATAGTGCTCGGGATAAAAATACAAGTAAAGCGAGGCGAATAAAGGTCCAACAACAGCTCCCATGGTGTCCATCGACCGGTGAAATCCAAATACTTTCCCTTTGGTTTGGGGTGTTGCCTCATCAGAAAGCATAGCATCGCGGGCACCCGTTCTGATTCCTTTACCAAAGCGGTCAATGGTTCGGGAAATAAATATCCATAGCGGAAAGACAAAAATGGCCATCATTGGTTTTGAAATGGCACTAAAGGCGTATCCAATTTGAATAAAACCTACTCGGCGGCCCGAACTATCGGAAAGCTTGCCGAAATATCCTTTGCTTAGTCCTGCTGTAGCCTCTGCCACACCTTCAAGTATTCCAATCAGTACAATTGAAAACCCAATGGATTTTAAATAAATGGGCATGATTGGGTATAGCATTTCGCTTGCCATATCGGTAAACAAACTTATTAAGGACAATATCCAAACGGGGCGGGTTAAGTATTTCATTTAAAAATGTGCTGCTTTTAGATTTTTATTGCCTTATTGCCCGCTTTGGCCAAATCATTTTCGAAAGATAAATCCAAATGGCACATAAGGATACATTTTAAGAAAATTCCCATACAATTATGCAATCAAAATGCTAAATCAATACTAAATGCCTATTTAACCTATGTTTGCAAAGATTTATCTTGCTTTAAAACTTTATGAAAACTGTTTCCAAATTTTCAATCATTCTTTCCTTATTTTCAATTTCTGTTATATTCACTCAAGCTCAAACCACTGTAATTGATAGCTTCATGGTGGGGGGCTTAATGCGAAATTTCAGAGTGTATGTTCCGGCTATCTACAATGCTTCTAATGCGGTTCCTTTGATTCTTAACCTGCACGGATATACCTCAAATGCAATAGAGCAAGAGTTTTATGGCAATTTAAGACCTATTGCCGATACTGCCAACTTTATTATAGTGCACCCCAATGGTACCAAGGATTTGAACGGTGACCAATATTGGAACAATTTTGATGGTTCAACAGTGGATGATTTAGGCTTTTTGTCAGCTTTGATAGATACGATTAGCAGTAGATACACTATCAACCAAAATAGAATTTATAGCACCGGTATGAGTAATGGTGGGTTTATGAGTTATGATTTGGCTTGCTTTTTAAGTAATCGTATTGCGGCCATTGCCTCGGTTACGGGTTCAATAGTTTTATCACATTTAGCCACCTGTAACCCTACACATCCTACACCGGTTATGGAAATTCATGGAACAGCTGACGCAACGGTCCCTTATGCCGGAACAGCCGTGTTTTCGCCCACAGAATCTGTTGTAAATTATTGGGTGGGATATAATCAGTGCGACACTACTCCGGCATTTACTGCCCTGCCCGATATTTCAACCACCGACGGTTGCACTGCCGAGCATTATGTTTACAGTGGTGGAAACCATGGGGCAACAGTCGAGTTTTTTAAAGTACTTGGTGGAGCTCATACTTGGCCTGGGGCGGCATTTACTATTGGAGTAACTAATCAAGATTTTAGTGCAAGCAAAGAAATTTGGAGATTCTTTAACCAATACAGTTTGGATGTTTTGCTTGATGTAAAAGGGATTGAAGAGCAGCCAAGCCACTTTGTTTTCCCAAATCCGGCCAGCAATATCCTTACAATTTCAGATACAAAACAAGGATATGCCATTTTGGATATTTATGGCAAAACATGGCTAAAATCGAAAGGGAAAACGCCCCAGCATTTGCTTGATATTTCTATGCTTCCGGCCGGAATTTATTTGATTTCGGCTGACAATAGTTTAGAACGCTTTGCCGTTACAAGCAAGTAATTCCCTAGTTTTGGATTAAGATCCGAAGGGATTAAGGGCATTTAAGGCTTATTGAGAGAAGTCAATTTTAGCTTGGCTAAAATGCCTCTTTTGAGCCTAGGCCGGCACCATTAATGCTCAAATGTTATAAATCAGCTTTACGTTCCCTCTCAAGTCAATAAAAAAGCAATGCGTATTCAGGTGAAATAAGCTATATATTTCATCGGCCAGATGGCTTGCAAAATGCCTGTGCAAATCTTCTTCGTTGCCTACCTGAAAATCCTTCTTCAAAAACTCTGAATAAGCACCGCAGTTTTGATGTTCCACAATATATACATCCTTAATTTCATGTAAGGCCTGGGCTATTTTTATATGGTCAATAAGTGTTGCTTTCCAGTGCTTATATTTATCGAAATAGTTTTCTTTACTTTCTTCATCCACTGCAAAATGTTCTTTTTCATCTGGGCAACATAGCAGGGATGTGCCTGCCAATGCAAAATGATCATATCTGTTTTGCAAATTATCAAAATTTAAAAATCCCATCAGGTTATCAGTGAGCCGCAAATCAATGCAAATGATAACTAAAATGTTCTTTTGGGCAAAGTAAATTCGCTTACTTTTGGATAATCTAGGTTCGACATAGGTTAGGATTAAGATAGATGGTAGCAAAACCACTAATTTACCTAATACCAAAACTACAACTCAAAATCCCTCTGCGGGGGCTTTAGTTTTGCATTATCATTTTTAATTGAAAATGATAATGATGATGTAAGATTTTCTTT
>CANJNG010000228.1 GCA_947475205.1 Bacteroidota bacterium | reverse complement strand
ACCCGTCCGCATTTCATATATCTTTGTCAAACGAAAACACTTAATACCTCCAGTCCCGGCAACTTTCGCTGGCGAATTTGTGCCTTGCTCTTTTTCGCCACCACGGTGAACTACATCGACCGAAACGTGCTTTCGTTTACGATGATAGATGAGCTGTTTCGTAAAGAAATGCTTGGTCTTTCGCCCGATGCTGTGCTAACCAAAGCCGACACCGACCATTTCAAAGAATTGATGGGCTATGTGGATGCAGCCTTTAAAATGGCTTATGCTCTGGGTTTTTTGTTGATGGGTTTTCTGATTGATAAACTACAAGAACGAAAGGGCTTTTCCATTGCTATTACAATATGGAGCATAGCAGGAGTGCTGAATGGCTTTGTTAGCTCAATTCGTGGCCTAAGCCTCACCCGTTTTATGTTGGGAATAGGCGAGGCGGGAAACTTCCCATCCTCCGTTAAAACTGTTGCAGAATGGTTTCCCAGAAAAGAACGCTCCTTCGCCACGGGGATATTCAATGCCGGTGCAAATATTGGTGTAATCGTAACAGCCCTTGCTGTGCCTTATATCACAGTTGCCTATGGATGGCGAGTTTCATTTATTGCGACAGGGATGCTGGGCTTTCTGGTACTTATCGCTTGGCGATTGACCTATCAAAAACCCGAAGAGCATCCTAAACTAAGCAAAGAGGAACTTACCTACATCAATTCAGATAAAGACCAAACTACCGAAGAAAAACTGCCTTGGGGGAAACTGCTACAACACCGCCAAACCTGGGCTTTTATTTTTGGGAAACTCTTTGCCGACCCTATATGGTATTTTTACCTCACCTGGCTGCCCGATTTCTTTAACAGCAGCGAAGCCCTCGACCAAAAGCTCGACCTCAAAAACATTGGAATACCCTTTATCATTATCTACCTAACGTCCGATGCTGGAAGCGTTTTCTTCGGTTGGCTTTCATCTAGGCTGATTCAAAAAGGCTGGTCGGTGAACAAGGCTCGGAAACTTACAATGCTGTGCTGTGCTTTATGTGTTGTGCCTATTGTTTACGCATCCGTAACTAACAATACTTATATCGCTGTCGCACTCATAAGTCTTGCTGCTGCGGCCCATCAAGGTTGGTCAGCTAATATGTACACCTTGGCATCCGATATGTTTCCCAAAAAAGCCGTTGGTTCAATTGTGGGTATAGGAAGTATGTTCGGGGCTATTGGTGGCGTGGCCTTTGCTGCCTCCACGGGAATCATTAGGGTTCAGTTTGGATATATTCCGCTGTTTGCTATTGCAGGAAGTGCCTATTTAGTGGCTCTTCTGCTTATTCATTTGCTGGCTCCGAAGCTGGAGAGGATATAATTCAATAAACCACAAAGGACTCAAAAGAAAATAAACACAGAGAACACAAACTGATTAGCTTTCTTGAGCATCAGTTTTATTTTTTCGCTTTGTTATTATCCTTTCAGTTGCTTCAATTGCTTCCTTCTCATATTTCTCTCTATGTTGCAACTTTTGTGTCAATTGGCTGTCTGACAATTTATCAAACGAGGATTCATACCTGTTAATTTTATCTTCTTTATTTTGTTTGATTTCCGCTTCTGTAAATTCCTTTTCAAGAAAAATGGATTGACGTTTAGTGTAGTTTATCTTTAATGGAAAATTATGAAGGTCGGCCATTAATGACGTAATTATGAATATCTTATTTTCAGGAGCTATGATTTTAACATAACCATAATTGTCAACTGGTGTTGGTCGATAGCCTTTTCTATATAAATATCTTTCGGTTCTAATTTCTTCAAAATTGTATTTGTAAACTATTTCATTTTTTGTAATCTCAATTTCCTTTAGTGTTTTATCAACTCTAAGTTTCATATTCCTATTTTCTTCAAAGTATTGGAGATGTATCGGGAAAGCAAATAATACGGCAAAAGGTATAAAAAATAACAATCCTATCCCAAATGCTTCTATTAAGTTATTATCTATTAATACTGCAACTATTAAAATTACAGAGGTAGAAAATCCTAATAACTCAAAGCCTTTTCTAAATGATTTGAGTTGGTTTTTTAGATCAATTTCATAAACATCTTTCATTGAGTTTTACAATAAACTTAATTTAAAGATGTTCTGTTTCTTTAGTAAGGCTATAAGGTTTTCAGATATGTCTTCGAGGCATTATCCAATTAAACCAACATCCCCGCCAAAGTCGCCGATAGATAGGAGGCTAAAGTTCCGGCTATTAGAGCCTTTACTCCCAGTGCAGCCAAATCTTTTCGTCTGCCGGGGGCTAATTCGCCGATACCGCCTACCTGAATAGCGATGGAACTGAAATTAGCAAATCCGCATAAAGCAAAACTGGTAATCACTAAAGTTTTTGGATCCATGGTAGCTTTTACTTTAGAAAGGTCGATGTAGGCCACAAATTCGTTGATAACCATTTTGGTTCCCATCAACTCGCCTGCCGTGAATATATCCTTGTAAGGAACGCCCATGCACCAAGCAAATCCGGCAAATACAAAACCCAGAATGGTTTTCATACTTAGTGTTGGATTTCCAAACAATATTCCAAATTTACCTAAACCATAATCTACCAAAGCGATTAAAGCAATAAACCCGATAAGCATAGCTATTACATTCAGGCCCACTTTCAAACCTTCGCTGGCTCCGGCCGATATGGCATCGAGCAAATTGGAATGTGTTTTAGATATTTCTAAGTTAACTGTGCCTTGCGTTTCGGATACTTCCGTTTCAGGGAATATGATTTTGGAGATAACCAAGGACCCGGGTGCAGCCATTAAACTTGCCGCCAATAGGTATTCAGCCGGAACGCCTAAGGAAATATATACGGCCATAACTCCGCCTGCAATGCATGCCATACTTCCGGCCATGCTGGCTAAGAGTTCGCTTTTGGTCATTCCGGGTA
This sequence comes from Bacteroidota bacterium, assembly GCA_947475205.1. Lineage (GTDB taxonomy): Bacteria > Bacteroidota > Bacteroidia > JAIBAJ01 > JAIBAJ01 > JAIBAJ01. The sequence continues at coordinate 949 of CANJNG010000228.1, read as the reverse complement.
GATAGGGTTTAATCATAATCTGAGCTTCAACCTGCCCCACAAATGCACTGGCCACATTGCTCAAAGCTTCACTACCACTCACGCCCATCAGAAAGTGAACTCCACGAGCCATAACCGATACAATTCGTTGCATTAGCCCGATATGGTAAGCAATGTTTACTAATACAGCTACGAAGATTATGGTAGGAATAATTTTGAAGAAGAAAACAAAACTATGACCCGGTCCGAAAGCGGTGTCCATTAATTCGTTGTTGACCAAAGCCCCGAATACGAAATCGGCACCACGATCCGAAAAGGCTAAAAGCTTGGTAACTGCTTTGCCCAACCATCCAAATACTTCTTTTCCAATGGGAACTTTAAGGATGAAAATAGCTAATACCAATTGGATAATTAATCCCGAAATCACTAATCGGTAATTTATTCGGCTTTTATTGTTTGAAAGCACAAAGGCAATTCCTAATATAAGTACAACGCCTATTAATCCGCTAAATTTATCCATTGCTTGGTTTTATGGTTGTGCAAATAAACCAAATTTATTGAGATAGCGGCAAGGATTAATTTTCCTAAAAATGAAACTAATTGGTAAACCTACTTAGAATTGAACGGGGTCAGTATAAAACCAACAGCGGTCAGTCCAGAGCCGACCGGGGTCAGTAAAAAACCGACAGCGGTCAGTCCGGAGCCGACCGGGGCCAGTAAAAATCCGACAGCGGTCAGTCCGGAGCCGACAGCGGTCAGTAAAAAACCGACAGCGGTCAGTCCGGAGCCGACCGGGGTCAGTAAAAAAGCGACAGCGGTCAGTCCAGAGCCGACCGGGGTCAGTAAAAAACCGACAGCGGTCAGTTTTGGAGGGGGGAGGGGCATAGCCGTCAGGCTAAGGGGTTTGATAAATTATATTGTAAGGCGATTTTCTTCCCTTTTTCTGCTGTTTGACGCATGTTTTGTGTGT
>CANJNG010000227.1 GCA_947475205.1 Bacteroidota bacterium | reverse complement strand
TTCGCCCCTCGTCGCCTGATGGTGCATGAATTGCACAGAGTGTTTTCAGTAATTCCATTTACTGCAAAGAAAAGCAGAAAATGGTAAGATTAGTGTGATTGAATAGTTTATAATAGGAACAGGGCCATTATTCAATCATCAAATTGCAGCCTCTAACTTCCGACTGGTCAAATCGACCTAAAACCTCAAATTGGCCATTTGCATGCATTTTTCCAATGTCGTCCACTGCTATAAACGGACAAGAAAAGGTATTGGCCAAGTCAATAATGTTTATGCCTCCATTTTGAGTATTGGAATCTGTAGAATTATCACCTATTGTTTTCAAGGGATTATCGGTTTCCCGAAGCATAACCTTCATCCAGGGCGGGCATGCAAACAAACCATCGCCGGATGAATATGCCTGAGATAGCAGCTCGGTCATTCCATATTCTGAATGGATTTTCTTTACTCCGAAAGCTGTTGTAAGGTTTTCGTGCAATTCCATTCGGGTAAGTTCCTTGCGGCGACCTTTCATTCCGCCGGTTTCCATTATGCAAAGATTTTTGATGGTGTGATTTTGCATGGATAAAAAAGCGTTGCTTTCAATAAAATCGAGCAACCCAAACGAAACACCAATTAATAAACCCTTTTTGTCCGTGCCTGAAAATGAAGCCAGCGTTTCAGCTAATTTGTCAAAATCATTCAAATAAAAACCACTTTTAGCCTGTTTTGATTGCTCAATCAGCTTTTCGGCCATATATACCAAAGATGAACCGCTTCGTTCCAAATACCCAGGCAACAAAGCCAATATCGTCCAATCATCGGGGTCACCATAAAAGTGTTGAAATCCTTTCATAAAGCTATTTTCATACACTTCAATATCCGGAACAAAATGTTGGGAAGGAATTCCGCCTGTAGTAGTGCTTGAAGTAAAAATGATGTCGGGGTTCTTAGCCTGTGAAGTATTAATCAACACCTGATGCGATTTGAAAAACCGAACCGGTAGAAAGGGAATCTCATTTAGCGAACGAACACTTTCAGGATTGATTTTCAAAAAAGAAACCCAGTCTTTATACACCTCATTGTGTTGGCGGTGAATAGTGAACAACTCCAACGCAATAGCCGTAAATTCATCGCTGCTCAGTGCCTGATTTATGGCTTTATTAGCCAATTCCTGCAAATATTTGGTTTCGATGGTTTTCACACTGCAAAGATTCATAATTTTGAGGGCGTAAAATAATGAAGAAGGTAATTTTGATTTTTATTTCAGCAACCCTACTTTGGGGATGCAAAAAAGAAAGTAACATTTCAAAAATCCCTGAGCTGAAATTCAAGGAATACAAGATTTTCGGGGGAGATAGTCTGCAAGTTACCGTTTCATTTACCGATGGAGATGGCGATGTGGGGCTTAACGATGAGGACACAAACGGTTCTTTCAGTCCAAGTTCTTTTGCCTTTAACAACCTTTTTCTCTATTATCAAGTAATGAGCGATGACAGCTCCTTCAACTATTTCCAATACAATATTGATGGAGGAGTTGATTCGCTGAAATGGCGGTATCGCTTTAAAAGCATTACTCCTGCCGGACAGAAAAAAGTTTTGGAAGGAGATATAACGGCCACTTTACTCGCTCCTTACAAATGGCCCACCCACACCAATTACCGCTACCAGATTTTTCTTTTGGATAGGGCTTTAAACAAAAGCAATGTTGTGACCTCCGGCCTGATAAAATAGTGAAAGGCTTTTTTGAGTTCTATTACTGCTTGCTAAAATTAAAATGCTAAAGAAATTATGGATTAAACACTGGGTTAGATGGTGCATTTTCTATTTTACTTTTTTGTTTCTGGTTTTTCTTTGTCGAAAACCAATTCTTACTTCCATTGCTTCCTATTTGATTCAGGAAGATGAACCTGTAAAAGTAAACCTTGCTTTTGTCCTTTCAGGAAACAGCATCGACCGAGGAACAGAAGCTACAAAACTTTACAAGCAAGGATTCATTAAGAAACTGGTTTGTCCCGGCGGAAATATGCATCCTCTTTTTGAGGCTATGGGTTTTAAGTTTCTGGAAAGCGAAGTTACCAAGATGGCCATGGTGAAAATGGGCGTTCCCGATTCGGTAATTGAAATTTTACCGAAAGGAAAGAGCACCAACGACGAAGCCAAACTGCTTATTGATTACTGCAAAAAGCATAATACCGACACGGTTATGATAGTTAGTTCTGAATTTCACACCCGCAGAATAAAGTATGCTTTAAAGGGGCGGTTTGCAAAAGGAAATCTGACTGTAATAGTAATAGGTGCTCCCGACCACAACGTAAGAGCATGGAATTGGTGGTGGACAGAAGACGGTCTAATAATGATAAACAACGAGTGGATTAAACTCCTTTACTACTATTGGATATATTGATTATCAGAACCTAAAGAAACGGCTTAGTCTTTGTGGCTGACAAAATGGCACGGTTTGCTATTTTACCTATCTTTGCCGCCCTTTTTAAAAAGATAGATGTTCAATCCAGACGAGTTTAAGACCATAGACGAAACCCTGCAAGGCCACGCCACGCTGATAGCTCCGCTTGAAGGAGCCACCAAAAAACTTTACTTAGAAAGCTATGGTTGCCAAATGAATTTTAGCGATAGCGAAATCGTGGCTTCCATCCTCAAAGACAAAGGCTACACCACCACCAAGGAAATGCACGAGGCGGATGTGATATTGGTGAATACCTGTGCCATTCGCGACAATGCGGAACAGCGGGTGCGTGGCCGGCTAAAAGAATATAAAGCCGTAAAGAAACACAACCCTGATTTGGTGGTGGGCGTTTTGGGCTGTATGGCCGAACGGTTGAAATCACAATTATTAGAACAAGAAAAACTGGTAGATATTGTGGTTGGTCCTGATGCGTATCGCGATTTGCCGAACCTGCTCACCGTTGCGGATTCTGGTCAAAAAGCAGTAAATGTTTTACTTTCAAAAGAAGAAACTTACGCTGAAATCACCCCAGTACGCTTAGGAGGAAACGGTATCACCGCCTTCATTTCTATTATGCGTGGTTGCGACAATATGTGTGCTTTCTGCGTAGTTCCTTTCACCCGTGGACGGGAGCGGAGCCGAGAAGCCGATACCATTGTCAACGAAGCTCGAGAACTGTTTGAACAAGGATATAGAGAAGTAACTCTGTTGGGTCAAAACGTAGATAGCTACCTCTGGGCGGGCGGTGGTTTGAAGAAAGAAATCCTGACTGAAGAGGAACGAGCCAATGCCATTACGTTTGCACAACTCCTAGAAAAAGTAGCCTTGGTAAGTCCATTGCTTCGAATTCGTTTCTCCACTTCTCACCCAAAAGACATGAACGATGAGGTGCTACACATAATGGCTAAATATCACAATATTTGTAATTATGTGCATCTGCCGGTTCAAAGTGGAAATACCCGTTTGCTCGAAATGATGAACCGAGGCTACAGCCGTGAATGGTATCAAGACCGCATTAACGCCATTCGCCGCATTATTCCTGATTGTGGAATCTCAACCGACACCATTTCGGGATTTTGTTCTGAAACTGAAGAGGAACATAAAGATACCATGAGTCTTATGTCTTGGGTGGAATATGACTTTGCCTATATGTTTAAATATTCGGAACGCCCTAAAACTTTGGCCGAACGGAAATTTGACGATGATGTGCCGGAAGAAGTAAAAAGCCGCCGCTTGGCCGAAATTATGGATTTGCAAAAGCAGCATTCGCTGAAAAGCAACAAGAAAGATATTGGTAAAACATTTGAGGTATTGATTGAAAACACCAGCAAACGCTCGAAAGAATATGTTTCGGGACGGACATCGCAAAATAAAGTGGTGATATTCCCCAAGAAAGATTTCAAGCCCGGCGACTATGTAATGGTAAAGGTAAATGAATGTACGGCGGCAACATTGTTAGGGG
>CANJNG010000226.1 GCA_947475205.1 Bacteroidota bacterium | reverse complement strand
CTTCATTGAAAAATGTAGGTAGAATGGGGATTATATTTAAACCATAAATGTAGACTTTTATCTTTTACTCCCCAACTTTTGACACTGACCCTTGTAGGTTCAAATTCCGGATTTTCCAATACAACAGGAAGCTACAATATGCTTTTAGGGCGTGGAGCGGGTTCAGCAAATTTAATAGGAAACCACAATGTAATTATTGGTAATGGAGCCGGCAATAATGTGAACGCCGATTTCAACGTATTCATTGGGTCAAATAACGGTTCAGCAGTTACAACAGGCACTAAAAATACTAGCATAGGCTATGCAGCCGGGCAAGGTGTAGTTACCGGAATAAATAATATCTTTATAGGTTATGCCACTAAAGCTGCAAGCGATTTAAGTAATGTAGTTGCCATAGGAGCTGGCTTAATAGCCACAAATAGCAATACCGTAGTTTTAGGAAATGGTGCTAATGTGGGCATAGGCACTACAGCCCCTGCGGCTAAGCTTGATGTGATAGGCCAAGTACGTATCACGGGTGGAACACCGGGAGCTGGCAAAGTACTTACAAGCGATGCAGTTGGATTAGCTACATGGACAACATTAAGCGGCGGGGGTGCTACAGGGCCTACCGGTGCTGCTGGAATTGCAGGCCCAACAGGGCCAACAGGAGCGAATGGAGCAAATGGTGCTGTTGGAGCTACAGGTCTCGCAGGAGCCAACGGTGCTACTGGAGTTACTGGTGCCACAGGATCTACCGGTGCTACAGGTGCTGCTGGAGCTACAGGCAATTCGATTATTAACTTTACGGTTACAGTTTCGGGTTTTAGCGACTACACAATAGGCAGCACCACCGATTATGTGGGTGGCGACAATACGGACCCTACTCTAACCCTAGAAAGGGGCATGACTTATGTGTTTAACCTTGCCGGAGCCTCAGGACACCCTTTCCGGATTAGTGCATCGAATGTTTGGTTAGGGGCTGCATTTAATACAGGTGTAACCAACCAAGATGCCAACGGCACTTCGCTTACATTTAAAGTGCCAATGGATGCTCCAAACACACTTTACTATATGTGCACCTTCCACTCAGGTATGTTGGGAACGCTGAACATAGTGTCGAGTCTATCATCGGGTTCGGCTGCAGGAAACACACCCTATTGGAACGGAACAGCATGGATAACCAACTCGAGCAATATATTTAACAATGATGCCAATGTGGGTATAGGGACCACCACACCTAGCCAGAAACTTGCCGTGTTCAATGGAAGCACCACCGGAACATACACTACCACGGGATGGGTTCATTCATCAGATAAAAACTTAAAAACCAATATTAAGCCACTCAAGGGTTCGCTAGCTAAGGTATTGAAATTGCAAGGTGTGAGCTATAACTGGAACGCAAACCCCAGCGACCACAACCAAATAGGATTTATTGCCCAAGATGTGGAGAAGGTTTTCCCAGAGGTGGTTGTAGTGGACAATGCCGGTAACTATGGAATGGCTTACCAAAACTTGGTAGCACCACTGGTGGAAGCTATCAAAGAACTGTCGCTTAAAAACCAGCAATTAGAAGAGAAACTTAACCGTCTGGACCAAAGCCTAGCTGCTTGCTGCACAAATCATGAAAGCGGAACTAATTCAGTAGGCAGCGGCAGTAGCAATGCAGAGCAACCCATCCTCGAACAAAACCAACCCAACCCTTTCAGCCAAAGCACCAGCATTCGCTACTATCTGCCCCAAGGCACCCAAGGAGCAATGATTAAAGTGTTCACCATGCAAGGCCAATTGGTTCGCGAGTTCCAATTAAATGGCGAAGGCTTTGGCCGTGTGAACATGGAAGCCGGAACATTGGCTCCCGCTACCTATACTTATTCGCTGATTATTGGCGGAAGAAGCATGGATGGCAAGAGTATGGTGATTACGGAGTAGGGTAGGTTTAAGGCCAAACTTTAAAAAAGGTTTTGGGTTACTGTGTACCGAAACAATAAAAGTATGGTGTAATAGACATTACTGATATTGTTTCGGTTATACCGATACAGTATCAATATACGCCCAATTCAAATCCTAAAAATCCGTATACCTCCCCGGCAGCGTAGTGCGGAAACCAATGTTCAGATAGGTTTCGTTGGTGGCGATTGTGGTGTTTTTATTCATCCGGATGGCAAGTCCTGTTTCAAACATTAAATTCCATTTACGGTTGAGCAGCAAACTGTATTTGAGTTCGGCATAAACTGAAGTGCTTTTTAATCCTTGCCCAACATGGTTGCCATATTCCGATGGGCGGCTGGTGTAGGGTTTATACACATTTCCGCCATAATTGGTGGAATCGGTATCGGTGCCATAAATAGCGTAAATGAGTTTAGCCTCGATGGAATGCTTTTCTTTCTGATAAATCAACCGCCCTAGGGCTTCCATAAAATTTGCCCCCAATGGATGGGCTAAGGGCTGGTTGAAATTGGCATAATTCTGCGTAATTTGATAGTGGGTATAAGTGTAGGGTCGCACATAATTTATCTCTCCTTGATAAAATAATCCTTTAGTGCCCAAGAGGTCGTAGCCTTTCAGTCCCACCTGAAATCCTTGTTTGTTAGCCCACCAACCTTTTCGGGCAAGAACTTCCTTAAACAAAAATTCATCCAATACTATTTGCATATAAAATACCTGCCGTTTGAGGAATCGAGCCCGAAGATTGGCCCCCATCAATACATTGTCCGGCGAGCCCAAGGAATATTCTACAGGACGAAAAAAGATAAAAGGATTTAAGTAATTTATTTCAAAACCCCGCGTGCTGCCATCGGGATTTTTGTTTTCCCACACCACGCTTTCGAAAGCTCCAAACGAAAACCGTTTTCCAATCAGGACATCCAAATAATGGATGGTGGAGTATTTGGTAACAAACTTCGACATTTGACCCGCACTGGCCGAAATGTCGGTCATTCGGGTATAAAGCACCCAGTATTTCAGCTTCCAAAAATTAACATCAAGTTTAAGGTAGTTATAGTTATTGGCGTTATTGCTGAGCAACAGCGAACGGTAGCCATCGCCCACAAAATGTTTTCCATGGCCGAGGGTAGCGGTGAAATAATGGTTTGGATTATAGGCCACATAGCCACTGAGGTTATAGGTACTATACCTCCCTCCTACTCCATTGCCATACGCATATCCAGTACCCGGAATCACATTGTGTTCTTTGATATAAGTGGCCAGATAGTTTTGATACTTCCCCTGAAAGCCCACTCCCTGCAAGGAATAGCTAAGCTTTTTGCTTAATGCTCCCGCCAGGTTTAAGCCCAAAGCCAATTCGTAATTAAGTCTAGATGCTCCTTTTAGCCCCATAGCAATTCCCATTTCCAGTATGGGACTAATAACAATGCTGGAGTTCTTATCTGTTTTCTGAGCAAATGGTTTATTCACAAACCAATTTAAGGATTTGCTGTAGGCTTTCGGAAAGCCGATAATAGAATCGATGCTATCTAAAACAGTTTTGCTGAAATCAGAAGTGGTGTAGGGTAAAGTGGAAGTATGAATATTCTTCCCGCTTAAAAAGGCATACTTTTCATAAGGAAGCATAAAACCTCCACCCCGGTTTATTACATAATTCTGCCCCTGAATAGGAAAATAGACACCACAGAAAAGCAGAAGAATTGCAGTAAACTTTTTCCAGTTGTCCATCGGGCAACAAAGAAACAGAATTAATAAAGAATAGGGCTGATTTTTTGAAATCAAATCAAGCGGAGGGAAGCAAATCTTCCCTTTTCAGCAAAAGTATGTTGTGTTAGTATAAAGTTAGTTATGGATTAAACCCAAATTAAGTGATAGGATTATTTCTAACGCTTAACATTAGATATTTTTGCAGTATGAATTTCAAGATAACCTATACCAATCAAGAGATTACGCCGTGGTCAGGTTTGATATTTTTGAAGAAGAT
>CANJNG010000225.1 GCA_947475205.1 Bacteroidota bacterium | reverse complement strand
TAATGCTAAAGCCCCGATTGCAACTAGGGTAGATAGCCATAGCACACTTTCGGGTAAGTGTAACCGATAGCAATATGCGGGCAGCGACAGTTGGAACGAATGCTGAATAAAATTGCCTGTTTCGCCATAAAACAAGGCTCCAGCCTTTTTAAGATTAAACCCGTTTTGGATTAAAAAGGCCGTTAGAATGGCGGATGCACCAATCGGTAATATGGCTTGCCTGAAACTTAACGGGGGAATAAAAGCACTTTGTTTCAGGACATTTAAAAGCAGACTTAACACGCCCACTCCTATAAATACAAGCAATACAGGAAGAAAAACTAAATTGGCATAAGCCGATAGCACGGCAAAGAACAGAGCTAAGTAATACTGTCGCAATTTAGTATCGGAAAGCCAAACATAGAAATAGTAAAGCGATGGCATAAGGCAGGAAAGTGCAAGGCCATAGCCGCGTGAAAGCGAAAGAAACTCTATGCAATATGGATTTAAGGTAAGGATACAGAAAACGGCAAGCCTTGCACTATCCCTGCTAAACAACTTGGAGAACTTAACTGCATAGCAAAAGAAAATGGCGGCAAAACCAAGGGCCGGCAAGCGAAGCACGATAGGATGATTGCCCAAGAAATTGGTAAACAACCAAACTAACCAAGTATTTAGCCAGTGGTTGTTGGCATCCATCATGTCGTTTGTTCCAAACACACATTGGGTGCGAACGAAGCCCAGATAGCTATAGGCTTCGTCCCAGGTTACGCCAACTGTAAAAGCCCGAACAAGCACATAGGTAAAGAGTAAGCAAGCCGCAATTTCAAGATACCATTTTCTCAGAAATTGAAGTGTGCTTTGTTGCATTTAATTGTTTTACGCTTGGCGTAAGGCAAATCAAGGAAGATTGTGCAGCCAAAAGTAATTATGAATGAGATTTGATTTTGCCCTTCCTACCAATATTTCATCTTTAACGGGAATTGCCAATGCATTCTTCAATTCCCTAAAATTTCATAGCCTTGCACTTTCAAATATGCCTCAGCTATCTGCCGTAATAATTACCTATAACGAAGAGCGAAACATTGGCCGCTGCCTCGATTCGCTGGAAGGCGTGGTAGATGATGTGGTGGTGGTGGATTCGTTTTCGACAGACAATACCATACAGATATGTGAAAGCAAGGGGGCACGGGTGGTGAGTCATGCATTCAAGGGACATATTGAGCAGAAAAACTGGGCAATAACGCAAGCCAAATACCCAAATATTCTTTCTTTAGATGCCGATGAAGCTCTGGGGGATGAGTTGAGGAAATCTATCATAGCCCTAAAACAAAACTGGGAATTTGATGGCTACAGGATGAACCGTCTAAGCAACTATTGCGGACATTGGATTAAGCACGGAGGCTGGTATCCCGACACTAAACTCCGGCTTTGGGATAGCCGCAAAGGGCAATGGGGTGGCAATAATCCACACGATAAATTTGAATTATTTGACCCACTGGCTCAAACGGGCAAGTTAAAGGGCGATATTTTGCATTACAGTTATTACACTCGGCAGGAACACGTTGAGCGAACCATAAAATATGGCGAGATTGGTGCAAAGGCTTTGAAAGCTCAAAACATTTCGGTAAAATGGTGGAAGAAATGGCTAAATCCTCCCTTTAAGTTTTTCCGGAATTATGTATTGAAATTGGGCTTTCTGGATGGAGCTGATGGTTTATATATTGCAAGGCAGGCTATGATTGAAACGCGGATAAAATATTCGTAATGGGACGCAAGATTACACTGATGTTCTGATTAAAACCGATTTAAAATGCCCCACTTACGCTATAATCCCCTGCTCGACACCTATACCATGGTGGCTTCTAACCGCCAAAACAGGCCGCATCTGCCTAAGGATTACTGTCCGTTTTGCGTAGGCGAAATGGGTATAAAAGAAGCATATAGTGTAATTTCTTACCCCAACGACTTTCCGGTATTAAGTCAAAACCCTGAGGAAGTGGAGGCTTTAAGCGGGTTTTATAAAAACGAACAGGCTTACGGAAAGTGTGAGGTAATTCTCTATTCTTCAAACCACAACGCTACTTTATATGATTTGAGTGATGAACAGGTGAAGCATATCGTAAGGCTGTGGAAAGCCCGAAACGATGAGCTAAGCCTCGACCCTAAGCTAAAATATATTTATCCGTTTGAAAACCGCGGGCAGGAAGTGGGCGTTACGATTCACCACCCCCACGGACAGCTATATGCTTACGGTTGGTTGCCCCTGAAATTAGAAACTGAATTACGCAATGCAAAAGCTCATTTTCTGAAAACAGGCAAAAATATGTTTGACGAAATGAATGCTGCCGAATTCGAAGCCGGAAGCCGGATGCTGATGGAAAGCCCCGGGTTTTTATGCTACCTCCCCTTTTTCACCGATTATCCGTTTGGGGCGTTTATTGTAAGCAAAGCAAGACCCAACCTAAGTGCGTTTTCCGAAACCGATATTGCCGAGCTGGCCGATATGCTTAAACGGCTAATTAGGGGATTCGATAAACTCTTTGAGCGTGAATTCCCCTATATGATGGTGGTGCATCAAACCCCCGTAAACCTGCCCGAATATGCCGATGCTGATGCGTATTACCGCTTCCACATCGAGTTTTATACACCGCTGCGTGATGCCGAAAAAATAAAATGGTATGCAAGCTCCGAAATGGGGGCTTGGGCGGCTGCTAATACACTCTCGGTAGAGGATTGTGCGGCTAGGTTGCGGGAGGCTATTTTGAATTAAAAAAAGCTGCCCGCCACCCTACACTTATTGATACGGTGATTAACAGTTAGTATCTTTTAAAATGGAATTTTGTTTTGAAACCCCCTCCAACTCCCCCTTTAAAAGGGGGAGAGTCGCGGCTACCCCATTCGCCAAAATACTACTGTTTAATCACCTTATATATAATAGCATTGCCTTTAGCCAATCACAATCCGAATAATGGGACTCCAACCTCCGGCAATTTTCGGGTTTTTGGTGTTGTACCAGCGGGCTTACATATAGGCAAATTTACCTATTTTATCGAAACCAAAACTCCAAACAAACGATGCTTTAGAAGAGGTTATTTGCGGCAGTGAGTTATCAATTACCAAAGGTGGGATACCTTCATCGGTTAATACAAAAACAAATTGCACCGAATCGGCATACTGAGCCTTGGTGCTTATTTAAACCAATGCCACCGATGATGTGGATTTGAAAAAGCTGGGAGCTGTGGCAGCCCGCAAAACGGCTTACGAAAACGTGGTTTCCTATCTAAACCTCACCATCAAGTTCAGGATTCAAACCGTGGCTAATGCCAACCAGCCCGATGCTATAAGCATTATTCAATCGTGCTTGTTTAAGGTGAAAACCTACAATTCACCTGTGAAAACAAATTTAGCCGTGTATTCTACCCAACTTGCGAGCGAAGTGAAAATAGTGGCAAACGCGAAAGCAATGGCACTATCGGCAGGCAAAGAAGACCTTCCGCTTCAGTCGGCATTTTACATGCAAAGCACCGATGGTATGAACTGGCAGCCCATAGAAGGCACCTTGGGAGCTAAGGCTACAATTAAAATTGCCGGGTTTCCTATTGGTGTTACCCTGTATTTTAGGGTGATGGGCAATTTCAGCAAAAAACGCCGCTCGGCTTGGTTTTATTCAGGCCCCGTTACCGTAAAATAGTCCCTTTTTCCTTTAGCCTCCAAGGGCTGTTGCACGCTTAGCCGGCTTGCAACAGCCCTTTTTTCATGCCTTTTTTTTTATAGATTGCCCAAAATGCCTCACAATGCGTGAATGTCGCCTCATAATGTCGTCACTCCCAGTGAGGCGACATTAATGACGCCTCATAATGTAGTCACTCCCAGTGAGGCGACATTAATGACGCCTCATAATGTAGTCACTCCCAGTGAGGCGACATTAATG
>CANJNG010000224.1 GCA_947475205.1 Bacteroidota bacterium | reverse complement strand
TTTATTCACAAATACGGCATTAGTATAAGTGAGGTACGCCCCATTGTCGTCAGGATAATACAGATTGCCCTGATAAAGTTCAGGTGGTTGAGGTATGTGTACAATTTTATAGGGCGTGCCAAACACAGATGGGTAATTGCTTTGCACATATTGAAGATTGGCTTCTATCTGCGGGCCATCAGCTACTCCGGTTGGATATTCGCCCCACATCAAGGTCTCTTCATCCAGCAACTTGAGGTGCATATCAATGTGATGAATGCCATCATAAGGCAAAGTAGGCATGTGCACATAGCGACTTATCCCCATAAACTTCTTCATAATGGTATCAATCTGGGCTTGGGTTTTGGTGGGATTTTCGTCCAATATCAAATTGGAAGAAAAAGCCGAACCGTTTCCGTCAACCATATAATTGCCGCCGGTATGAATTAAATCGTAAGGCGACTGGGTAAGTTGAAACATTGGAATATTGGCAGCATTGGCCAAATATTCAGGAATTGCGTTATCGTCGGGGCGAGGACGGTTGTATATCCAGTCTATTAAGTACAGGCTATCCACATCATTGGTGTACACATTCCACTGACCGTAGTCGCGAGCCCAAACACTGTTGAACGCAACTTGCAGATATTTTACATTTCCCAAGGGAATATTGTTGGAAGTGAGGCTTGTTTTTACAGCATTGCTATCGGAACACACTACCCAAACTGTAGTTTCCAGCCTTGCCCATTTTATGATTTCACGAACTGTGGGTAGATAGGTTGTCCAACAAACTAATAGGCCATCTATTTCTTCCCATTCGGCTAAAGCCCTGATGGGTGAAGCAGGAGGAGAAGTATAAAAGGCGTTTGTACCTTTAGCTTGGTTTTTAAAACTTTCCAAGTAAGCAGGCATCAAAGCCTTTTCTTCCTGAGTGAGATTATGGGGTTGAGTTTGAGCAAAAGAAGAAACCGTTCCAGCTAAACAAAGAGCAAGGAACAGAATTGTTTTCTGTAAGACTTTCATTTGTGGTACTTTATAAACCCAAAGCATCAAGCAAATCTTCCATTTGCTTATTCCAAAGATCTTTGGATTCTATTACCTCTGATTTATCAGCAAAATCAGTAACTAATAAAGCCACATCTTTAGTTAGGTCATCCACTTTTATCCTAAACTCCATATACGTGTCAGCAGGTTTATTAAGAAATTGAAACTTCACGAAATCACAATCTCTTTTTCCCAAAAGCTTAGCTTGCTCTTCGGCTCCATTCCACCCAAAAGTGTATAAATCCTTACTCACATTTACAGTTGGGGCGAACCATTTTTGCAAACCGTCATCGGTGCTAATCATTTTGTATAATGTTTTGGCCGAAGTTTTTACTTCGTATTCCAACTCCATTTTTTCCATTTCAGTATGTTTATAAACGAGTGCAAATTAATACAACTTCGCACACCGAAACAGGAAAACTATTGCTGCGGTTTATAGGCAAAATAATAAATTTTAAGAAGTGGAAATAGAATGCAGATAGCTAGGTTATGACAGATTGCAATTTTGTCGCATATCTCAAATCCAACGGCTCACAACCAAAATCTCATTACTTTAGCCACCCAATTCCGAAACGTATCCCCGAAGTATGAAAAAACTTTTCTTAGCCCTGCCCATTCTTGCAGGCTTGACTTTTAATGCCAGTGCTCAGCAAACTATTTACACCTGTGGCACCGACCAAAATCTTCAAAGGCAAATTGCTGCTGACCCAAGCATTTTGCAACGCTTAATGGCAAACGACCAAGCAGCTAAAACCCTTGGAATGTCGCATGCTAAAGCTACAAATTCAGCTCCATTTATTATCCCTGTTGTATTTCACGTTATTCACAATGGAGGAAGCGAGAACATTTCAAAGGCTCAAATTCTTAATCAAATAGCTACCCTTAATTTAGATTATATGCGTTTAAATGCTGACACTACTGCCACTCGCGATTTTTTTAAACCTGTGGCAGGTAGCGTTAACGTAGAGTTTCGTTTAGCCAATATCGACCCTAATGGAAACTGTACAGATGGAATTGTGAGAGTAAAATCGCTGCTGACCAATGAAGCAAGCGATGAAAGCGGAGTAAAGGCATTAAGCTATTGGCCAAGTAATAAATATTTAAACATTTGGGTGGTAAATAGTATTCAAGGCGACCCTACCCAACCCGGAACTATGACATTAGGTTATGCACAATTCCCCGGAGGTGGTTCAGCCAACACCGATGGTGTTGTAATGAATTCTGCTTATGTGGGTTCAATTGGAACTGCATCAAGCAATGGCAATAAAGGACGTACTCTCACTCACGAGATTGGACATATTTTGGCACTTTATCACACGTTTCAGGGTGGTTGCGATGGTGGATTTTTTGGTGAAGATATAGATGACACCCCCCTTACGCTTGAGCCAAACTTTGGCTGTAATTTAAATCTCAATTCCTGCACTAACGATTCGCCCAACCAGCTTGATATGGTGGAGAACTACATGGATTACTCCAATGGAAGTTGTCAAAATATGTTTTCGTTAGGACAAATTTCCAAAATGAATGGCACTTTAACCGGACTTAGAAGCCAATTGGTGTCTGCAAGCAATAATGTAGCTACCGGGACAGACGACACCATTTATAATGTCTGCGGACCGAAAGCACATTTTACAATGAATAAGAACTTTGTTTGTGAAGGCACTCAGGGCGGTTCAATTAAATTTATCGACCTATCTTATAACGGAGTTTCCGATTCTCGCCAGTGGACTTTTGAAGGTGGCACTCCCGCTACAAGTACCGATTCTGTGGTGAATGTGACTTATAATACACCCGGTACTTACTCGGTTACTCTCACAGTAAGCAACAGCCTAGGTACCGATACTAAAACCTTGACCAATTATATTCAGATACTTAATTCTGCTGCTTTCAACTCCGGCCAAGCAGTTACCGAAGACTTTGAAGAAGCTGCTACTGATTACCCAATAACTATTGACAATGTTGAAAATTTAGGCGGTACTTGGCAAACCAGCACTGTGGGCTATAACAGTTCAAAAGCACTAAAAATTATCAATTATAATGCGGCAAATCCATCACAAGCTATTGATAATTTTATCTTAAAGCCGATTGATATGACCCAATTAACCTTTACGAAATTAACTTTTATGCTTTCTTATGCCCAACGCCCCAGCACCTTTTCAAATGCGGCAAGCAACGAGCAACTCAAGGTGTATACCTCAACCAATTGTGGGCAATCGTGGGTGCAACGATATATAAAATCCGGAGCTTCCTTAGCCAGCACTCAGCAAACAAATAACGGATTTGCCCCTAGTTCTGCATCTCAGTGGGAATTGCATACCGTTAATTTAGCTGGTGTAGCTTCCGACAATAACCTGCTTATTAAATTTGAACTTACCAGTAGTGGTGGTAACAACCTCTATATCGATAACATTAATATTGGAGTAATTACTGGAATTGAGGAGGACATTGCTTTGCATAGCAATTTAACCATTGCTCCTAATCCGGCATCTGAAATCGCAACCATTAGCTTTTCATTAAATCAAACCACCCAAAGCTCCATCATCCTCAGCGATGTTTTAGGCAGGGAAATTAAAACCATTTTAAGCCAACAATTAACTGCCGGCCGGCATTCAAGCGAAATATCCTTTGCCGAATTGCCCAATGGAATTTATATTCTTAAACTATCTGCGAACGGGTTTACTACTTCTCAAAAACTTGTAGTAAGTAAATAGAAGCACTATATTTTTCGGGATATTCAGTGTGGCTATAGCCCCAAATCAACTATTATTTGGGTTAATGGACAAAAGTGGAGGTCAAAATCTCTGTATTCCTTTGTGGGCTTAGCTTTGCGACAAAAAACACAAATGGACAAAAAAGTGCTTTTATTGCAAGAGCAAAATCGTCTCAAAATCTGGTCTTCATCAAGGGCGGCAACGCTA
>CANJNG010000223.1 GCA_947475205.1 Bacteroidota bacterium | reverse complement strand
GGGACAAAAAAGTATCGGAAATCTCTTGGATTTATTGGCCGCATCAACACACAAAACATGCGTCAAACAGCAGAAAAAGGGAAGAAAATCGCCTTACAATATAATTTATCAAACCCCTTAGCCTGACGGCTATGGGCGTTGGCCCCCGTGGCACTTCGTATTTGTATTTTGTTGTCCCGATTGTCATAGCATAAATGGTTAAGTTTAGCAGTGTCGTGCGTTGTTAAGGTTTCCGAGAACATTTCAGTTAACGCAACCAGTTGCGTATATATCCGCCTTATCCGAAGTTGTCAATTTTCCGTAACTACCTATAAACAAGCTATTCATCCTGTTTTTAGCATTTTCACGCAGTTGCGTATATTTTTTTGCTGCATGCTTTCAAAAGGATAGTTTTGGAGAGTTTGTTTGACTTTTTCCGCCACAAATTTAATCGTATTCTTTTACCTTCTATTATTATTTTTTAAATAGCTAACTTATCCAAAGGGTTCACAATTTGGTCAAATCCTTTAGTGGTTATATGGGTGTAAACCTCTGTTGTTTTGCTGCTTTCGTGGCCCAGTAGGGCTTGTATATAGCGAAGGTCAGTGCCATTTTCGAGCAGATGGGTGGCAAAGCTATGGCGAAGGGTATGTACGCTTACTTTTTTGGTTATGCCTACTCTGCTCGCTGAGGCTTGCATAATTAGTTGCACACTTCGGGCGGTATACTGCCCGCCATCTTGCCCTTCAAATAAATAAATTTTGGGCTTTGGTTTGTGTTCTGCTATATAAGTTCTCAGTAGAATCAACATTTTGGGCGAAAGCAGTGTGTATCGGTCTTTTTTGCCTTTGCCTTGTTCTATCCTAATCTGCATTCGGGTGCTGTCTATATCTTTAATTTTTAAGTTTACCAGTTCGCCCAACCTCAGTCCACCGCTGTAGCATAGGGTGAGAATGGTTTTATGCTTCAGGTTTTCGGTCTTTTTAAGTAAGGTAGCCACCTCGGTTTCGTTTAGCACGGTTGGCAATTTCTTTTCTTCGCGTGAGCGGTCTATCACATATATTTTGCGTTGTCCGCCTAGCACTTTTTCATAGTAGAATTTTATGGCATTTATAGCCAGATTTTGATAGGCAATGCTCACCTTTCGTTCCATTACCATATAACGCATGAAGGCAACTATTTGGGATTCGTCTATTTTGTCGGTTTCGATGTTGTTGTAGTAATTTGTAAATTCTTCGAATAGCACTTTATATGTTTTCAAGGTGCTTTCGCTGTATCGTAGTTCCCGAAGTTTTAAAATATATTCCTCGGGGCAGGTTTTGTAGTTTTCAATGTCGTAGGGTGATGTTCGGGCTTTCTTTTCGGGGTCGGGGCTTTCTTCTATATAATTAATGGTATAGTGCAATGCTTTGGCCAGCGTTTCCATTTCTGTGCGGAAGCGTTCGGAATAGGGTATTGTCCAATAGCGGCCATCTTGGTTCCAATGATGATAGGGTAGGGCTTTAATAGCTTTGCTGAGTTCGCGGCTAAAATTGAAATATAGTTTCAGCCGCCCGGTAGGGGTTTTTATCGGCTGGCGACGGTGTTCGCTGAACGAGGTTTCCTAACCTCGTTCTTTGGACTTTGGGTCTCCAGACCCAAGATAACAAAAATTCCACTAATAGGCACTGTCCAAAGTTCTATCAATCAATATTACATTCAGCAATCCATCAATATCGGCATAGTTCCTTGCACTACTAAAGTAATAATCCCAAGAGTTTATCACATATAATTCTTCCACGGGGTTATTGTGGATGTAGTTTAATTTCTGCTTTGTAAACTCAGGAGAAATTAACTCCACAGGATGGTTGCCAGATTGCCACAGCTTATAATTTTCATTATCGGCTGCTATTCGGCCATTATGAGCCAGTTTATCCAGTAACCATTCTCGGCGGCTTTCAGGTTCTTCCTTTATTTGATTTACTATCCGCCTTGCTGTAAATTTTTTGAAATCTCGGATAATATCCGAGAGGTTGTTTGGTTCATCTGCCGAGGCTATCAGGTGCAGGTGGCTTGGCATTAAGCACCATGCATATATCTTCAATCCCTTCTTTTCTTGACAGTAGCGTAGCGATTCAACTACTTTTAGTTTGTGGTTTTTACGTGTAAACACATCTATCCAATCTACCACGGCCATAGTTAGGAAGTAAGCACGTTCGCCGTGGATTCTGTATTGAAAGCCCATGGGGCAAATATATTTGATTTTTTTTTAAGTGGGTCAGAGACCACACAGTCCAAAGAACAAGGTTAACTAAACCTTGTTCAGCGAACACCCTCAGCAGCTAAGGTTGGGGCAGGGGCAATATTTGCAGGTGGCAAGGCAACCGCAGTTGTATCTATTTTAAATCGTTTTCTGTTTTCGGGCGTGTCGGCCACATGCCAGCATTTTTTTGTTTGACTCCATTTTACTCCATCGAGATTTCGCACCCGCAGGTTCAGTTCATTAATATTTTCAAATTTAATTGCAATTCGTTTTTCGCCTCTGTGGGTGATGGGTTGAAATTTAACTTGGTTCGTCATGGTGGGGCAAATATAAATTAAAAATTCAGTTCCCTTCGGCCCTCTATCAGCTCCCTCCCACCCTCCCCCAAAGGGTGAGGGGCAAACGCAGCCCCCTCCCATCCTCCCCCAAAGGGTGAGGGGCAAATGCAGCCCCCTCCCATCCTCCCCCAAAGGGTGAGGGGAAAATACGGCTGCCGCACTCAAAGTCCCTCTCTTTTGGAGAGAGATTTAGGGAGAGGCCTTTAGGCGGCGGTTATTTCGGCCTTGGTCATGGCTACGGGTATTATCAGCTTGCAATAATTAGCTTATTTGAGTGTGAATTATATTCCATACATTAATTTTAATGACATTTACACGCTAAAAATATCCATTCATCTTCTCCCTCGAATTCAAATTGGTCGAAAATATTTGAAAAATATTCAAGTATCTAAATCTCGATATTTATTGAATTTTAAGCTTAAAATCCTTGTTAATGCTTAGCTTTAGGTGGTTATTCGTAGTGTGGGCTTGTGGTTATTCGGATTGTATTCGTCTAAATTATGCCGCAATTTGCGGCAGGCAAGGGTTGAAATTTTCCGAAAACTTTTAATTTTTATTTAATATGGAACCCTATGTAACTGTTACATTGCGGGAATTGTTAAGAAAGGAGTTAGAATTGGAAGAAGAACGATTCGTCGCATGCCGAGACGCAATTAGGTATAATCCGATGTATGCCCATCTTGATTTAAGGGAGTTGAGGAAATTGATAAATTCTAATCGAACATTTGCCCTAAAGGCTGCTTCGCTGGGTTTAACATCTAAACAACTAAGTCCTATTTTTGATTGTCCTTATAGAACCGTGCAGGGTTATCTCAGCGGAATTTACACTCCTTTTCAGGTTAGCAACAGCGGAATATGCAATGTAATGATGCTAGACACAGGGCTGATGAAGGCCTCTGATTTCTATCCTTTCTATAATCTATATAGTAAAAGAAAGAATTAGGTAAATAAACACCTATTCATTATCAGTTATTTAAGTACGTTTTGCGTATATATACGCATTTTACTAGCCATTTTTCGTATTTCCTTCGCACCCTAAAGTTCTTTGAAACGCTGGGCGGCTACACGGGTACAATTTTTCTTTTTGATTCCTGATTTTCGATTCTATTCATTAAAATTGGATTTAATGTCATTGAAAACAGATTTAAGGTCTTGAAAAATGAATTTTAGGTATTGAAATTTGAATTTAAGGTTCTTAAATTGGATTTTATGGCAATGAAATTGGATTTAAGGTACTTAAAAATGAATTTAAGGTATTGAATCAATAGCGTCCTAAACGATTAAAATAGGAGAATCGGGAATAAGTATCTCAAAATACCTTTGAGTTGCATAACCACACCCAATTCTCCGATGGCAAACATAACACTTTTCGCCCAAATTGT
>CANJNG010000222.1 GCA_947475205.1 Bacteroidota bacterium | reverse complement strand
GCTGCTAAATTGAAAACTAATTTTAGAGTTGTAAGGGTTGATTTGCCTGGTTTTGGATTAAGTGAATTCTTTGACAATAAAGATGGCCAAATCGACCTCAAGAAAGAGTACAATCAATTCTTCACTTTCTTTATTGATAGCTTGAAATTGGATAGTTTTCACCTGATGGGCAATTCCATGGGAGGAATGATGGCTTGGAATATTGCTGCAAATTATCCACAAAAGGTAAAGAGTTTAGTGCTGCTTAATTCTGCCGGATATGATATGTTGAATGTGCTGGACAAAGCTGCACCAATACTTCAATACCCATTCTTGGAACCACTAATGGCCAGAGGTTTGCCGCCCGAAGGTGCTAAAGCTGGATTACTTACCTGTTATGCAAATGATAGCCTCGTGAGCGATGAAGATGCTAAGTTCAACAATGCCATGCACAATGTAAAGGGGAATATTCAGGCAGCGTTTACAGTGGCTGGTTCGGGCCAATATCCCGACACTAATCTTATCAAGCAAATTACATCACCAACACTTATAATTTGGGGTGAAGAAGACGAGATTATTCCCGTTGCCCATAGCCAAAGTTTTAAACGCGACATCAAAAACAGCCAATTGATTGTGTATTCGCCCTGCGGCCATGTTCCGATGATGGAACGCACCGATGATGTGGAACGTGACTTTTTGAAGTTTATTGGAAAGGGAGATTTAAGTATGAATTATTCTGAGAAGAAATGAAAATTGCCACTTGGAATTTAGAGCGGCCTTCCAAAACATCTACACGAATTCCGGCAATTGTTACAGCTTTAAAAGAAATAAATCCCGACATCTTAATCTTAACCGAAACCAACGAAGTAATAGATTTAGGGTCGGATTATGTTTGCTATCACACATCCCAACCGGATGAAACTTATTACAAACCTGGCGAAAGACGCACTGGCATTTACTCCAAGTATAAAGCAATTGAACACATCCAAACATTCAAAGCTGATACTTCTATTTGTGTAAAGTTTCAAACTCCGGTAGGCTACTTAGTTGTTTACGGAACCATAATCGGCATTAATGGTAATCGGAGAAAAGACTTTATCTCCGACCTCGACTTTCAAATTTCAGATTTCCAGCAAATCGCCCAAACTTCTGCTCTCTGCATTGGGGGTGATTTGAATATTTCCTTCGGGGATAACTACTATTTTACTAAGGATGGCAGACAGAAACTAAATAACACATTTGAAAATTTAGCTCTGACAAACCTAACGGCAAGCATTCCTCAAAACATTGATCAATTGATTTTATCTATGTCGTATCTCGACGAGCAAGACGTTCAAATTCAGACTTGGAACACCGATAAAAAACTAAGCGACCATATTGGGGTTTGTATAGAAATAGGATGAGAATTGAGGTTAAATAAATGCTTAAATTCTTCATCTGACTGAATTAACCCCGTCCCGTCCAACTCTTTTTCTACCTTTGCCCGAATGACTCCCTCTATTATACACGAAGGCAAGTTCAGCTTTATTGAGCAAGGAGAAGGGCCAGTGCTTATTTCCTTACACGGACTATTTGGTGCTCTGAGCAATTTCGCCGATTTATTTAATCACTTTTCGCAACGCTACAAGGTGGTTATCCCTTTGATGCCCATTTACGATTTACCCGTTGACCAAACCAACGTGAAGGAATTGGCGGCTTTTGTAAAGCAATTTATTGAATATAAAGGCTACGAAAAAGTAAATCTGTTGGGAAATTCCTTGGGCGGACACGTTGCTTTGGTTTACACGGTTGCCAATCCAGGCAAAGTAAATCTGCTTATCCTCACAGGGAGTTCGGGTTTATACGAAAATGCTTTTGGCGGTTCTTTCCCGCGTCGTGAGGATAAGGAGTTTATCCGTAACCGGGTGGCTTACACCTTTTATGACCCTAAAAATGCTACTGATGAATTGGTAGAGGAGGTGTTTGCCCTAATTAACGATAGGGAAAAGTTAGTTCGTATTTTGGCCTTGGCGAAATCAGCCATACGGCACAATATGTCTGAGGAACTGCACACTATTAAGTGTCCAGTTTGCCTGATATGGGGCAAGCAAGATGGTATTACCCCACCTGAAGTAGCCGAAGATTTTCATAAACTACTTCCAAATAATCAGCTTTTTTGGATTGACCACTGTGGCCACGCCCCTATGATGGAGCAACCTGCTGAATTTAACCGGATTTTAGATAGCTGGTTAAGTACCCAAAAGCCTTAACATACAATGATTGTAAAATCGGCTAAGTTTGTTTCCAGTGTGGTAACGCTTAACGCCTGCCCTGACACTACGTTTAAAGAATTTGCCTTTATAGGCCGAAGCAATGTGGGCAAATCATCGCTTATCAATGCTTTACTTAACCGGAAGAATCTGGCCAAAATCTCAATTCGTCCAGGGAAGACCCAAACCATAAACCATTACCTGATAAACGATCTGTTTTACTTAGTGGATTTGCCCGGATATGGCTATGCCCGAATCCGAGTAGAAAAGCAAAAAGGATGGGAGAAGTTTGTGAACGATTATATAATCCAACGGGAGCAAATGCACAATTTGTTTGTGCTAGTAGATAGCACTATTCCGCCACAAAAGATTGATTTAGAGTTTATCAATTTTCTAGGAATAAAGGAAGTTCCTTTCACTATCGTTCTCACCAAAATAGACCGCCAGAGCAAAACCCAACTCATCAAACACCGCCAAGCCATTGAAACCGCCATTCTTGAATACTGGGAAGAACTACCCACTATGATAGAGGTTTCGGCTCATAGCCGCCTTGGGCTTGAAAATGTGTGGGCGAAGATGGAAGAGTGAGGGATAATTTTGATTTATCCTTACAAAATCATTTCAACGAAATGAGCCTTACGAGATATTTTAGCAATGTATCGGGGCTGTTTTGAGAAGTTTTAGTTTCAGCTTCAAATTCGGCCTTTAATTTGGGATATGTTGCCATTAGCATCAATAAATTACTTCTTGAAAGTAGCATCATTTCTCCAGTTTCCAAGCTATATATAAGTCCTAAACGTTTCAGAGCTTGGTAAGCATCTACCACTGCTCCAACAATTCCAAACATAAAACCAATTTGCGGTCTGTAGTCTAACCCAAGATTTTTTGCAATGCGAGGCTCGATGGGATAAGCAACCTTCAAAAAACAATATTTTCCCTTAATTTCTGCTTTGGCATACCACATTAATCCTGTTAATTTTAAGGCATTCAAATATAGGGTATCGTATCTGTAAAGCCCCCAAATATCGTTCTTTATTGTTCCTTTATCTGGAATCCCTTCTTCACTTTTGGCCATATAATCATTACCTCCCCAAGCCATTATTTCGCCTTCCGTTCTAATACTCATGTGAAATGTACTGGTGTATTTCGGTGCATTATGCTGAAATTGTTCCACCGAAATATAGCCTCCCTCCTGCTGGTTCTTAAAGTGGTTTATAGTGTCTGCTTCTTCTTTTATGGGTTGGGTATATAGCTTTAGGAATTGAAGAACATAGGAACTTACACCGCTAGTATCGAAAATATCTATTTGCCCATTTTCATATCGAATCAGCAATACATCTTTAATAGCCACTTTTTTTGTTAAATCGCTCTCCAGATTATCGAATTCAAGATATTTAATTGTTTTGCTATTTACTTCGAGAATCATAGCCGGAAATCGCTCTCCCGATTTTTTAACCATAATATCTTGTGCATTGGCTATTGTAGAAACAATGAAAAAAAGTCCGATTACACTTATTGATTTAGCGATATAGTATTGAATTAATTGCATTTTCTAAAAGTCAAAGATATTATGCTGATTCATCCCTGCGGTATCTTAGCAAAAAAGTACATAACAACCGTGTAAACTTTTTAGGCAACCAAACAATCGTTGGTTTAGGGTGTTTGTTACACAATCCCAAAAATTAACCATTGCCTAACACTCTATTTTGGCATCGCCG
>CANJNG010000221.1 GCA_947475205.1 Bacteroidota bacterium | reverse complement strand
TGCAGTGCTTTTGTTGGTTTCATGAGTTTTTGTTTCGCAACTCAATTCTACTTGAAACCCGCTTTAGCACTGCTCCTTTTTCTGAAACTTAGTAACGCTATCCCGTTTATAACAATAAATTCTTACCCTTAGCCTGACGGCTATGGGGGAGGGGGGTGGTAGAGGGGGGGGGTGTCAATGCCTAAAAAACGTTGCCCCCCTCCTCAAACACCCTCCCCTTCCCCCCAAATCCTAATTCCAAATTCTTTATGACCGGCACCATAGACTACATAAACCAAAGCAAAGACATCGGCTTCATCTGCACCGACCAAACCGCCGAGCTGCTTTATTTCAGCCCATCAACTGTGGAATGTCCACCCGGCATCGAATTCAAAAAGGGGAATATCGTGGCCTTCGAACCCCAACAAATAAACCATTACAACAAAGTGTTTGATTTAAAAATTATTTCTTCCAAAAACCGTTATTCTTAATTCCAAAATGTCCCCACTCCTATATTCCCTCGTCGCCCTCGGCTTCCTTTCGTCGGCAATCTTTGTGGTATCCATATTCCAACTCATTTTAAACAAAGGCCGTTAAAAATTAATAGCTAGTAAGCTTACTAAATATCAAATATTCTTTTTTCACATACACCAACAACTCCTTTTCCAATCCTTCCTCGTTCTTGGTTTCTAAATCACTAATTTAGGTAATGCCCAACTGTAAAATAATTTTCTCTCATTCGTTCAACTAGGCATATTCAATATCTTTGAAACTTAGATTTGCAATTTAAACCCCTAATATACAAACCCCCAATGCCCACCCCTCAAAACAAAATCCTAATTATAGGAGCCTCCGGAGCCCTATTTTCTATCATTACAGATTACTGCGGATTACTATACGGCAAAGCCCCATCACTTGAATCAGCAGCAAACATTTTTAGCAGTCATTTCGCCAAAACCTATCAATGGCAAAGCCACCACACCTTTGAAGTTACAATCATACTTGGCATGTTACTCGTTCTAGGAGGAATACTACTCTGCATGAAGGAACAACCCCAAACCCCCACCGATGCCTTCATCCGTGGCGGAACCATTATGGCGGTGTTATTCATTGCCAAGCCCACTCCCGCCAACACAGGCGGCGATGTAGTTAAAGAAGACGCTACTAAAAGCACCACCCAAACCATTGCCCCGGCACAAAACGACTCAACGCAGCATACCTCCCTTTTCATTTCATCAGCAATGGCCGAAAATTCTTTCCATTCCCTTCCTCCTTTAACCATTCAAAACGACCAACCCATTTACTACAGCCCCAATGCCTCATTAGCCAAACAAACAGAATGGATTTCTACCACCCAACCCTCCGAAGGATTCCTTTCAACCATAACCAATAAAATATCTATAAATGATAGTGGCGACAACCTACCACCCGACACCAAAATACAAGTACTATTCGGCGATGGAAACTACTTTCAAACATCGGGTCGAGAATATTATTACATAAAGATTCAATACAAAATAAATGACCAGGTAAAACAAGGATGGATTTTCACCGATGGCACTAACTCAAATCCAGACGAATGGGGAAATATTAGGTTCACTAACAATTTTAACTCAAGCCTCAAATATTATTATAACAAGCAAAAATAACCAACAGCCCATATTTCAATTATCCATTTTAATTTTTAATTATTACTATGCTTCAAACGTCTACCACACCACCGGAAGAGGTAATTCTATCCTATAATACCCTCCGAAAAGCCATTGGATGGCTTGGTCTGCTTCTCCCATTTATGCTCATTGCCGGAAACGAGCTTTTACGATACTTTGACCTCTTAAATTCTCCGCTCATGGTGGACACCGCTTGTACGCCTTCTTACACCTTATTAGGCCATGTAAAACCCACCATTTCCGATACCTATTACACCCCCATGGGCGAATATTTCACAGGCACCCTTGGCAGCATTGCCCTCTTTATGCTCTGCTATAAAGGGCATAAACTCCGTCCCGGCGAGCATTTGTCCGATAATCTGCTCACAAACCTTATCGGAATCTGTGCCTTCCTAGTGGCCCTATTCCCTACCTCAGCAACTATGCCCACAGGCTTACCATGTCTCAACGATAACTTCCGAGTTTTTCAGTCAGGAATTATCACCAACACCTTTCATTTTACTTCGGCAACTATCCTATTCCTCTGTCTAGGACGAATGTCCTACACCAATTTCCGCCGAAGTAACAAACAAGAGGAATTTGGACTCGGTTCCGACGACAAGTACTTTAAAATTTTGGGAATCATTATTTATCTCTCCGTAGCACTACTCTTTGTTTACAAAGTGCTCGAAAACCACCTTCCCGAATCCATAAAAGACTATTGTCCATTTTATTGGCTTGAAGCAACAGCCCTTGTAGCTTTCGGCCTATCTTGGCTCATAAAAGGTAAGGCCGATATGGTCTATTTGCCCAAAAAACTTGGGATGATAAAATCGAAACCGATGGAAGAGTAAACTGTTTAGAAAGGAATTGTTTATAAACTTGGCGAAAAACTAGCTAACGAAGTTGGTGGTAAAGTGGCTGAAAGGGCAGTAGATTACCTAGCTCCAATCCTTAAAGGCAACCTCTCTAGCATAAGCACCAAAATCACCGAATTGTTCAAACAGTAGGTCCGAGAAATCGGTTTATAACCGATTCCCTCTCCCCCCAATTGTCAATTGTCAATTATCAATTGCTAAGCCTTCTTTATACACCCTCAAAACCCGCTCCCGGGCAAAAGCGTGTTCCACAATAGGTTTTGGATAGCTAAATTCATTCAAATCTTCCACCCATTTGCGAATATAGTTTCCCTCTGCATCAAACTTCCGGGTTTGTTCGGAGGGGTTAAATACTCGGAAATAGGGAGCCGCATCGCATCCCGAACTTGCCGCCCATTGCCATCCACCATTGTTTGACGAAAGTTCAAAGTCTAATAGCTTATCGGCGAAATAAGCCTCGCCCCATCGCCAATCAACAAGCAAATGCTTGGTAAGAAAACTGGCCACAATCATCCTAACACGGTTGTGCATAAAACCCGTTTCGTTAAGTTCACGCATCCCGGCATCTACAATGGGGTAGCCTGTTCTCCCTTTGCACCAGGCATAAAATTCCGATTCATTGTTTCTCCACCGAATATTATCATAAGCAGGTTTAAATGCTTTGGTAGTAACTTGCGGAAAGTGCCACAAAATCATCATATAAAACTCCCGCCAAATCAACTCATTTAGCCAAGTTTCGTTGGTTTCGTTGGCCAATTTTGCTAATTTCCGAATACTCACCGTTCCAAAACGAAGATGCACACTTATTCGGCTTGTGCCCGCCATTGCCGGAAAATTCCGGGTTTTGTCATAATTGCCCAACAAAGATTCTGAAACATTATAGGAATAATCAATGGGTGTTGCCTCATCAAAATTCATCTCCGTCAGCGATGGAATGGGCTGGACTTCCGATTGAATCAAATTCCCAACATAGCTTTCTGTGGGGTATTCTTTCAAATAGAAATTAGTTAACTTAGCTTTCCATTTGCGAGAATAGGGAGTAAACACCGTATAAGGCAGCCCATCGTCCTTTGTTACTTCGCTTTTTTCAAATATCACTTGGTCTTTATACGTGTGAAAAGCAATACCTGATTCATTCAGTAAATCGCAAACTTGTTTATCTCGAAAAGCAGCGTATGGTTCGTAATCGTGATTTGTGTAGGCTGAAACCGGATTATATTCAGCAATAATGTTTTTCCAAACCTCAACAGGTTCACCATAATAAACCCTAAACGATGCTCCGTAATGAAGATATTGCTGCCGGAGTTCTAAAATATGATGGTAAATAAACTGCACCCTTTTGTCGTTTGGGGGCAGTTTGCTTAAAATGTTCTTGTCAAAAATGAATACTGCCTGAACACTATTTCCGGATGTTAATGCACGATAAAGCCCTGAATTGTCAATAATTCTTAAATCACGGCGATGCCAAAATAGAGTGTTAGGCAATGGTTAATTTT
>CANJNG010000220.1 GCA_947475205.1 Bacteroidota bacterium | reverse complement strand
TATTCAATTAAATGACGCACTTAAATATTTGAAAGAAAATAATATTATTCATAGAGACATTAAACCTAAAAATATATTATTATTGGGTAATACGATAAAATTGGCTGATTTTGGGTTTGCATCAGATAAAACAATTGATATGTATAATACAATATGTGGTTCACCGTTGTATATGGCACCTGAAATTATAAATATTTTTATAGGAGTTAGTAATGAAGTAAATAATAAGAATGTATATGATTCTAAATGTGATATATGGTCATTAGGATTAATTATTTATGAATGTTATTTTAAATTTCATCCGTTTAAAAATTCTATAAATATAGTTGAATTGTATAAAAATATTAAAAATAATAATATTAGTTTTGTTCCATTGACCTATTGTAATTATGACGAACATGATAAAATTATTAATTTATTAAAACAAATGTTAGTATGTGATGTAAATAATAGAATTTCATGGCATCAATATTTTAATCATCCATGGTTTAATATTTTTGATTCTAATAGTTATAAAGAAGAATATAAATATACAAATTCAAGACCAATTTCTATACCAAATAAAAATAATGATACTGTAATTAGGTCAATGCCTTGTTTTAATAATGATTCTAAATTATTACAAAATCCAAATAAATATTGTGATGATATTGACCATTTATTAAAAGATGATTATGATGATTACTATAACAAAAACGGCACAAACACCAACGCCAACAACGGCACAAACACCAACGCCAACAACGGCGCCAACAACGGCACCAACGGCACCAACGGCACCAACGGCACCAACAACAACACCAACACCACCAACGGCACCAACAGAAACAATAAAGAATACGAAAATACATTTATAATGGATATGGATTTAGATAATGATACAAACAATGACAATAAAAATGATTATATAATTATTAATGAGGATGACTTATTATTATTTGATACAATTGAATACAAGCCACCTTCTATAACATCAGGCGTGTATAACTTTTTGTCTAATTCTATAGATAAACTCAAAAATAATATACGTTATTTCACATACTAATACCTTAAAAAATGAAATTAGTATTCTTAAAAGTATAAGCAATGATATTTATAAGTATATGTATTCATAAGCAATGATATATTTATATAATAAGAACATTGGAGAAACAATGACTGAAGTAATAAAACGCTTTAGTGAAGAAAATAATGTAAAAGAGAAAATAGCATATGCAGGACGTTTAGATCCATTAGCATATGGTAAAATAACAATACTTACAGGCAATGATATTTATAAGAAAGATGATTATTGTAATAAGAGTAAGATATATGAAACATGGATGATTGAAGGAATAATGACAGATACGTATGATATATTGGGATTAGTGGTTACAGAACCTTTAGAACCGTTAGAGCCTTTAGTACCGCATAGTTACAAGCAATATTACCCGCCTTATTCATCAATACCTATAAGAATTGGAAATATAAGAAAACCATTATGGTATTATACTAAAAATAATATAAAAATACCTGATGAATTAAGACCATATAAACATGTTATATTACATAATGTAATAAAATTAGATGAAAAATATATTTCATCTAATGAACTTTTAGATATAATTTTAGACAGAATTAGTAAAGTTATTACAGGTGATTTTAGACAAGATGATATAACTAAACAATGGAAACAATTATTATGTACGACTTCTACATATAAGATTAGTAAATGGAAATTTGAAATTTCATCGGGTGGATATATTAGATACATTGCAAACATGATGGGAAATACATGCTTTGACATAAACAGAATTGGTTATATTGATGAAACTATTCTAAAATGTCATTTGTAAGTACAATTTTTATAAGATCAATATATTTATTATTATAAATATCAATATCACTTTCATTGCCATATAATAATAACGTTGTAATGTTTGTTATAAAATCATATACATAAACCTTATTATTAGTGAATAACAATGATGATATATATACTTGATATGCATTATTTTCATCTTCATTTCCATTAGAAACTATTGCACTAATTTCACTTACATTTTGGTTAACAAATATTTGATTAATTAAATCAATATATGTTAATAGTAGTGGTTCTGTAATTGCATTAACCGCATTAATAATAAATGTTTTATCAATTTGATCTGATATTTTAAACTGATTGTTATTAATAATTTCTTCATTTTCTGGTGTTATGATATAATTATAAGTTATATTAGGTGAATATAGATATAGTAAAGTTATATATAAATTATTCTTATTAGTAATTTGATTTTCTAATAATAAGAGTGATTGTTCTATTTCATTAAAAATTTTAAATGTATTTCTCATACTTTGAAATTCACTTCTATTAGACACATTAATAAATGAAGTAGATGTTATTTGTATTGATTTTTGTATATTTTCATCGTCATTACTACTACCACCAGTTATTAATAAATTTAATATAATATTAAAATATCTATCCAATTTATTAATATATTCTATTTTAGAAATATTAGCGCTACTCCTATTAATTAAGTTATAATAAAGTTCTTGCTTGAGATATATAAAAACATTAAATATAATTATTACACTCCTTTCTTCATATTTTTGTATATTTACTAAACCACCACCACAACCCATAACTCCACCTCCATAACATAATTCATCATAATTATATATTTCATTATCAAATGGATAAGTAGAAACATCTATATTTTGAATTCTTAATGTATTGGATGCATTTTTATATGTAAATACTTCGGCTATAATGGTTAATGTACAAATATCAAAATAATTATTAAAAATTAAATTCATAGACCAAGGTACACCATGTATATAACTACCATTTTCTAAATTAAATAAATCTATTATTTTTATTATACCAGTAGTTTGAACATATATTTCTCCATTTTTATTACAAATTGCCAAATAAAATTTAGTAATTGTATTTATTTTAATAAATAAACAAAAATTATTTTTTAATATACCAAAAATACCATTTTCAAGTACTTTATTATTAAGTTCATCATTTTCCACACTTTGTACTAAAAAATCATATTCAGGTGCTTTATTTGTATAATAAAATACTTTATAAAATCCTTTTGGTAAATTATCAGTAGAAAGTTCTAAATCAGGATCAGGATTATAATTATAGTAATTAATTAACTTGGTATCTATATTATTATCAAATGTATAATATAATGACAACAATGAATCTACATTATATACATTATTGGTATAGTTAAAATAGTTTAAGTATGTAATAATAACATCTATAATAAAATTGTTAACTTTTTCAGTTAGAATATTATTATTATAATTTTTAATAGTACTTGGTTCTACATTTGATATATTTGATACATTTGATATATAACTACTAAAATTATTTACTATATACTTACTTCCTCCACTAACCCCACGACCCTTTGTATCCACTTCATCAATTGTATCTACATTCGGTAAATAGTTTATTATATATGAATAGTAGGTTGTATTATAAAAATTAAAATTAAAAAATTCATTATATATTTCTAAACTATCATTATTATATGTATTTGTTATTACAGGACACATTAAAAAATTATTATATAAATATGTTAAATTGACATAAGCAAGACTATTATAATTAGTTATACTAAATGTATTACGTATATAAAAATTATATTCATTATAAAATGCAATATTTAATAAGATAACATAATTATTTTGATATGTTATTTTATATCTATCTATATAATAGGTATTTGTATCACCAAATGGTTTTCCCTCATCTGCCTTAACTATTATAATTTTATTAGTTGATGAAAAAGTAAATTCATTTTTATTATTAAATGTGTTATTTATAGTAATGGTAATCGTATCAACATAATCAGGATTAGTTATAAATGGGTCAATTAGTAATAATATTTTACGCAGATAGTTATTAACAACTTGTAAATTATTTTCATTAATAATACCTATATATACATTTATTGTATAATTTTCTAATAATTTATATTGATAAGTTATATTATTATTAAAT
>CANJNG010000219.1 GCA_947475205.1 Bacteroidota bacterium | reverse complement strand
CACTAACGCAAACGCCGAGTCCTTTAACTCCAAAATAAAACATTTTAGAGCGAATCTAAGAGGTGTAACAGATGTCAAATTCTTCCTCTTTAGACTTGAAAAATTGTTCGCATAAATCATTTGCTCCCCAGAAAATAAGTCTGACCCCAATTTAGATTATCAATTGCCTTTGGCTTTAGCCAAGGGTAAAAAGAAGCTCCCACATTTCAAGGCTTTAGCCCAATTCTATTGTTTCTTATACAAAACTCAGATTTAATTCCTCACCACCCGTTTCAAAACCACATCCTTTCCGGTTTTAATTTTCAGAAAGTAAATTCCTTTTTCTTCGGGTAAATTAACCTTTACAGCCTTTTGTCCTTTTAAGAAATCGAGGTTTTGGATTAAATTTCCGGCACTGTCGAATATCCTTAGCTGGGTAACAGGCTTTGCTGGGCTATCTATCCAAACATATCCTTCGGGGCTTGGGTTGGGCCAAATTCGGAGTTCCTTTTCGTTGGTGCGAGTAATGACTGTAACAAGGTTTACCCCCGTCAGGCTATCGCTTCCAATCAAAAAAGGGCTTTGGTCGGCCGCATTAAACAGGTTTCTGAAGGTATCAATCTGTGGGCTGCTGAGGCTAAACATTTCCTGCGTCCATTTTGGCGGAACAGCCTGATAATACAGGTTCGTGAAAATGCTTATTGTTCCGGTTGCCTCATTCAGGGGAATATGATAAAACACAAAATCACGTCCCGAACCCTGAGAGGTGGGATTGTATCGGTTGAAATTGAGGTCGGCAAGAGCATCTGCCGAAATTTTCGCCGTGTCGTAAGCTGCGTGCTGCGTAGTGAAACCCTCGGGCGGAATGCGGTTGTCTTTAAGCAAAACAGCTGCTCGTTCTAAAACTGTAGTGAAATTGCTATTCACATCGCCCATCACCATTTCGTAAATCTGGTTTTGGTTCGCTTGATTTATAATTTGATGATGCGGTTCGAAAGGTGAATTCTCCCCCGTAACAGTATAATCTTGGTTAAATCGTCCGCTTTGAAACAGTGTGTCGCCCACGTTATTCGTAACAAAAAGCTGCACCACCATCCGCCGCGACGGATAACCCGACGGCAACTTATGGCCCGCTTTGTTTTTCACCTCCACCTTTATAAATGCTGTGTCGGGAGTGATGCTGTCTAAGGTAACATCAAGATTAGCCGTTTTCTGTTTCAGCAAGTTTTCAGTGGAAACAATCGTGGAATCAAAGTTCTTATTTTCGGCAGGAATGTTCAGGCTTTGGCGGTTTGCCTTCATCAGTTTCAACATAAAGATATTTGCCCCTGCAAACTGATGCTGGTTGAACGGCGAGCGGGGTTGCAGCCCTAATTGTTCGTTAGCTATAACCACTCCGCTGGTAATTTCGGGCATGTGGCAGCTTTGGCAGGTTACGTTATCTGCCGAATAACCCGAATTCAACCATTCGTGAAAGGTGGCTTGCTCCACAAATTCACCACCTGTGGAATTACCCAGCAAATCGGCGGTTTCGGTAATGAGGGTGTGGCAATGCGAACACACTTTTGATTCACTTATATGCGGACTATAAGTAGGAATCAAGCCCTCGTAAAGCTGCATGGGGCCAATCATAGGGAGGGTAAACGGCCCGTATTCTTTCCGGGTGGAATCGTAGGGGATATTTCCCGAAAACATATTCCCCAAAGGAGTATCGCCAATGGCGTGGCATCCCCCGCAGGAAACTCCATCAACACCTAGGGTGTCGTTATCTATATCAGCCAGGCCGAAATGCGGATTACCTTTAAACAGGGCGTTATACTTGCCTAAAGGGGCATGGCAGGAGGTGCATTTATCTTGCAAAGCCACAGCATGGGCAGGGTTTACCAGCATTTCGTGGCTAACTTTTGCCCGCCACAAGGGGTCGCGAGCGGAGTTGGCCATCATGGTTGCCCGCCAGTCGTCGAAAAGATTTATGTCCACGCCGTTTGCATCGAGGCTGGCATGAGCAAGGGTGTCGAAACCGTGGCAACCCCGGCAGCGGTGCGATGGCAGAAAGTGGTCGCCGGGACCAATTGGACTGCGAAACTGTTCTAAAAAGCTTTGTTTCTCTTCCTCGGAATGAAATCCATCTTTGGCTTTATTTTCCTGAGGAAAGAATAAAACCGAACTGCCCACAAAGAGCGAAATGCAGAATATTACCAGTATGCGATGCTTTTTCAGAGAAGGAATTTTTGAGGTGGTGAAATTAAGGAGGAATGTTCAAGTGCAAATTAGGAATGTTCAAGTGCGATTAAGGGCGGTTACCGGAATGGGGAGCCTCCCTTTTTTGTGGACGCTTGAAAGATTATTTAACTGGTTATGTGGATGGTGTTTAGGGAAATTATATTTTTGATAAATAATAATAGCAGTACTCAAAATGACAAAAAACTTCTCCTATCCAATATATTTTGGTGGATTGGGGAAGTTTTTTGAGGTGGGAGTTTCCTTTATAAGTGAGTTCTCGGAAAGGCTAACGCGGCAGTGCAAGGGCGAACATTTGTGCATAATTTGACGGTTTAATAACAGCAGAACTCTAACAACAGACAAAATGAAAATATCTCCAATATTATCTTTCGTACTATTACACTTGGCTGTGGCGACAGCTTCAACATTAACTTCTTTTTCTCAGAATTACCAACCTGTCAAATCAAACTTTCAGAATTTTTACAAATCTGATTCAGGACAGTTTAATGGTATTCGTATTGATTCTGTTGCCTTCTCAAACGGCGATAGCCTCTTTTTTAACTATACAACATTAGGAGTAAGCGATATTGGGAATTGCTACGATGTAAAAAGCTCTACTTGGATAGGCAAACAAGTAATTATAAAACCAAATGGAGACAATTTGTTTTTTAATAAAACAAACGACACTATTGTATTAAAATCACTTTCAATTGTAGGTGAAGAATGGACTGTGTACACTTATCCTGATGGCTCCATTCTTAAAGGTAAAATCGACACAATACAGGTAGAGAATATTTTAGGCTTCGATGATTCTGTAAAGGTTATAACACTCCAAAAAGCGGACAGTTTAGGCAACCCGCTAGCAAGTTCTATAAACGGGACAGAATTTAGAATCGGACAAATAAACGGCCTTGTAAGTTCATTGGATATTTACGAATTTCCATTCGACACCATAGCCTATAAACTTTGCGGCAAACAAAACCTACAATTAGGAATATACTACCGAGGTTTGGAAGAATACAATGTTGGCGATGAATTTCATATTTACTATGAATCTTCCAATGTAAATACTGGTTGGTGTCCACCATCCGCTGTTTCTTCATACAGAGACTATTACATAATCACTCTCACCTCTAAGTTAGTTTACCCTGATTCTATTCGATATTTCTTTCATAAAAAGAATGGCTACTACACATATTATCAATCCAGCCCAATTTCACCTGCAAACAACACCTACACCTACACGGAATCAGATTACTCAGAACTTATACTTCCTTCTGCCGATTCGGTGCATTTTCCCAATGAATTTGTATATTATCCCAGCAACGACACAATGTATCAGCATGGCATAGGATTTCTATATAAGATGTCTATCGATACTTGTAATGGTCGTATAAGAACATTTAGGAATAACCCTGACGATGAATGGTATCATTTTGAGGACATGAATAATCAAGGATGTTTAACCCAAGTCGTAAATTTGTCTCCCAATTGTTTTGGCGGTGAAGAAATCTATTTGGACGGAATATTTAAAACATTTCACCAATATATAGATTGCGGAGACCAGTGTTCACAAGGACATTCAGAAAGCGGGATACGCTATTACAAAATAGGGAATGAAGAATGTGGAACACCAATAGCATTATCTATAATCTTGTACATGGATAATTTAATTGAGGCACACAACATAAAAATATCTCCAAACCCCGCCTCTGACCCCTCCTAAAATAACTTGACACATTCTGATGTTAATTTAGAATTTTATTGTCAAGATTTATTGTTATTACTGAAGCAAGATTACGGTTAAATCTGATACCGCTAAAAATGCATTTAAGGATTTGTTTTAATCCTGATTTAAGTT
>CANJNG010000218.1 GCA_947475205.1 Bacteroidota bacterium | reverse complement strand
TATCAATAAAGTTAAAAATAAAGATAATGAATATATTCAAAGTATTAAGAAAATATATGAAAAGGTAGTTTATAAATTTAAAAAGAATGATAATAACATTGATACAATATTAACAACATTTTTAGACAATATACAAAAGTTATTAGGTTTAGATATTTTAATAGATAAAAATGTTCATAATTTGTATCATAATATTTATATAATAGACCATGATATAAATGGTTCTTCTATAGAAAAACCTATTCAAGTATACGATAATGATAAAAAATTTAGAATTGTATATAATCAACCACATTTTAAAAGAGATGTTTTAATTCACACTTTACAAAAAAATACTAAATATGAAGTATTTTATGATTTATATAAGCGTTATTTAATTGGATATAGAGAAATTAATAAGGAATATGTTAATATTGAAAAGATAAATTGTAAGATTAAGGTAGTGTATAGTATTAAAAACATATTTCTTATGTATGGTTTTACACGTCAATATATAAACACAAAAGATATGTATCCTGATTTATATGGTTTTAATATTGATAAAGTAAAAGAATTTACAAGTAAAGATGATTTTAAAGTAAATCTTGTTAATAATATATTTCATCGTAGGTTTTCATTGATTAAGAAATTATGTAATAATATAAATATAAATGTACATAGACTTTATAAGAAATTTAAAGTTAATTTATTAGAAACAACAGAATCATACGATGCAGATTTAATAAATAATCCAATTGATGTTATTTATAATAATTATCTTAAAAAAATAGACAACCCTATAGTTATATCAGATAAAGAAAAAAAGCATACATTTCTTAAACATAATGGCAATATAAATACATACATTCCTTATGAAAAGTTTAAATTTAATAAAAAAGATGATGTTATAATAAATGATAATATAAATTTTGATTTAATATATAAATATGATTTTAATAGCAATCTGATACTTAACTATTTAATAAGTGAAATTATTAGATTACTTGATTATAATACAAATAAAGTTATTAAGACAAATATCATATCGCTTATATTAGAAATTACTGTTTCATTGTTTAACACTTATAATATGGATATATATAACTTTGATAAAGATGTTGATCATTTTAACCAAGTACTATATACTTCTGCTTTCTATATAGAAACACAAAATGTTGATAA
The DNA here is from genome assembly GCA_947475205.1 of Bacteroidota bacterium. Lineage (GTDB taxonomy): Bacteria > Bacteroidota > Bacteroidia > JAIBAJ01 > JAIBAJ01 > JAIBAJ01. The sequence continues at coordinate 2,904 of CANJNG010000218.1, read as the reverse complement.
TGATATTGATATTATTGATTATTATGACTCTTATAATATTGATAAAATTGATGCTGATGTAGTTACTAGTGATGAAAGTAAAGCAAAAATTATTGATGAAAAAGAAGATGATGAAGAAGAACAAAATGCATTGGATGTTGATGAAGAATTAGATAATGAAGGTATGTTTGATTCATATTATGAGAATGCACCTTCTAGAAATGTTGGTTTATATGACTGATGTTATAATTTTTATAATTATATAATTATGAAAAAGTTTATAAATTTAATTGCGGTTACAATAAAGATGCAATTGTTACAATTTTACCAGTAATATTATTTACTTTTCCTGCAATGGTTACAATTTTTGTAACAACTGGAACAATTTTTTTAAAGATGTTTTTTTGGTCTGGTGTTTGTGTTTCAAAGGTTAGAGGCGAATCCATCATAAGTATATATACTTATATTATATAAAATTTATATTTATATATTTTAATTTATAACAGCATTCCTAAAGTACTATTATTGTTTATAGGTTCCGATATATTAATAATTGTATGTTTATTATCAACAATATCACTAATACATCCCATAGTCCCCGTCCCCGTTTCTACCACAGTCCCCGTCCCCGTTCCTCCCACTGCATCCGCCCCCGTTCCTACCACTGCCCCCGTTCCTGCCACTGCCACCGTCCCCGCCCCCGTTCCTGCCACCGTCCCCGATCCTGCCACTGCCCCCGATCCTGCCACCGCCCCCGTCCCTGTATCACTTTTATCATTTTTGGTTCCTAATTTCATTTTTGATATATTATTTCCATTATTAGAATTCATAGTTCTATCTATTTCTCTATCAATATTTATAACCATATTATTTTCTTGTTCAATAATTTTATCAATAGTATTATAAAAAGAGGTTAAATTTTCTTGATGTGATTTTCCTGAATAAGAGCCAGATAAAGAAATATATGCCCATAATTCTTTTAATACTTTATTATATGATTTTTTAATAGTAATATACTTTTCTCCAAGTTTACTTTGAAAATATATGTTTGTTGTTAATGTTAGTATAAATAAAATTGCAAGATTAATATAATTTAAATATGGTACAGTTGTTAATGAATTTATTGATAGTGTAAATGTTAAAATAGCACTAAATATTTGTAATATGTATCGTAATATTGTTAAAACAGTATTATATATTTTGCACTTTTTTCCATTATTAATTAATATTTCACTAACTCTTCTTATAAATATTTTTTTATTGTAATCATCTAAATCAATATCCATAACTATTTCATTAAATGTTTCATCATTATTATCATTGCTAAATTTTATATTTATTCTATTAATATACTCCCTTATATTTTGATTATGAATGCTCATGTATTATAACTATATATATATATAATAAAATTTGAAATATGTATATATGTGCTACCTCTATTACCAGAGCATACAACATGTCCACTGAATTAGAAAAAGCACAAAAAATGCTCAAACAAGCATTAAAATTACGCAGGAGTGGAAAAATAGCATTAGCAATGCGTCTTGTTGTAATAGCAAAACGTGCAATAAAGCATGCCATGGTATATGACAACTTGAACAATGAAATAGGTACAGAAGTTGACAATTTTGGACGTGATATGTCAGAGGAGTTAGAGTCCCTATACTGGAAAGAAAATTATCTCTATCAACAGTACAGCAGGTTCAAAAAATTGTATCAACGACGCAATTTCAAAAAATTGCATCAACGGCGCAGGGTCAAAGTGTGTCACTGCAACATCGCTGGTCCAAAAAGGGGTTGATTAAACATTTTTATAGCATTGGAGGTTCACCAGTCTGGCTTTCATACCAGGCATTGAACATATACTTTTTAGATATATATTCTTTGATCCATTCGCATCTCTATCTAATTTGTATTTGCATAAATTACATGTTTTTAATATTTTTTTATCATATTTTTTTGATAACATTCCACATATTGTACAACATTGTGATGTATATGATTCATCTACTTCATGTATTATAATTCTATATCTCTTCACTGTTGCTTTTAGATACTCTTTGAACGTGTAATGAGATTGCATTGATAATACAAATTTAACATTATTACTTAATCTTATTTTTTTATTTCTTCATTATTTAGTTCTTTTATTTTATTTGTTCTATTTTTTATAAAAATACAATAATTTTGCAGGGCCCCTGCAAAATTAGTTTAATAAATATATTGGAGGAAAATATTTATATTTCTAAGCATATTGATAAATTTTCAAAACTGACTTTTTAATTAGTGAAGTAGAACCTATATAAAATTTTACTAATTACAATACACCGATAGTGAAAGGTATAAGCAGAAATGTCATGAGCATGTTAATGCATTGTATGCCGAGGAGCATGACCAATTGGTCACGACTCATGGGGACTGGTATATGTACACAAAGCAGGAGCCGTCTGACATGTTGGAAGAGTTAGAGGAGATCAGGGTATCTCTCTCTGATTTGTGCGATAAATTTGATTTTTTGTGTCAACAATACGGCCTATAGTGGTCACTGCAACATCACAGGTCCGAAAAGAGGTTGATTGTATTTTTTGTTTAGGAAATAGTCAACATTTTCTACACTTCCTTCACACCAAGCAGCGTTTAAACCAATTTCATTTGACATAACATAAAAGTGTCCATCTTTTCCAAAAGGAAACATCATTTTATCAAGCATGGTAACAAGTGTATCTGTTTTATCAAGTGTTTGTAAATTTCTTGCCGAATATAATCTAAAAGGTGTTATCCATGAAGCCCATGCAATTCCCGTGACACGTGGTAATTTTTTTGTAATGTTAAATGTTTTTTTAAGTATGTTATTACATTCTATAATTAAAGGATATGTATCAGGAGTTGGTTTAATTAATTCTTTTTGTATTTGTCTTGATG
>CANJNG010000217.1 GCA_947475205.1 Bacteroidota bacterium | reverse complement strand
GTTTACGTTCATTACATCGCCTGTGTAGCTAATTGTTTTTACGCTACTCAGCAAATGGCTTTCGGTGCTGCCATCGGCAAAGGAAAGAATGAGGGATTGGGCACTGGAATTGACAATGAATAATTGACAATTGATAATTAAGAGGAGTAAAAGTTTGTTCATTTTGTTTTTGTGTAAAGATTAAAAGTAACATGGTAAAAGTAATGTATATTTCAATATCATAAAAATTATTAATTATTTGTGGGGGGGGCAACGAAGTGACTGCTAAAGAACAAAACCTAAGCATAGCCTTCTATTGTGCATTGAAGAGCGATTGGCACCTTGCTAATACAGGTGCAATTTGGGCGAAAGAGGATTTTTGGTAAGATTAATTCAGGGGGTCGCTAATACTATTTTTAACCGCCGAATGGGTATTTAGAACTGTAAGGCGAAGTGCTGTCCTTTCGGGCATAGCCCTGATTGCAGTGGAAAGCCCGAAGTGGGAGGGGTTTGTGCGGGTGGCGGACTTGTAACGGAAAGCAGGACCCAAACGTTGGTTTGAAATACTAACCTCCCTGCTCCAAAAAATGAAATTGGTTTAATTAAACCAAGGCCTGATCTAAGGGGCTTCCTTGTAGCATTCCGGAAGGGATTTCGTTTAAGAAGCCTAATGCCTTGGCCACGGTTGGGATAACATCTATGGTTTGTCCGGTTACGGTGGTGATGACCTGATTTTGCACTACTTTTCCGCTTGGACCGGCTACGAGACAGAATATTTCACGGGATGTGTCGTCGTTGTTGTGGTCTAAGGCGTATCGGCCATAGGCATCGATAACTGTATTGGGGTCGAGGTTTCGGCCATGCTCGGGAACTACGATGAGCATGGTGTCGTTTGCCATTTGGGGGGTTGATTGAATGGTGTTCCAAAGATGTGCCACGGAATAATCGGCCCGGCGAATGTTGTTACAGTATTGGGTAAAGTTGGTGTGGCAAACATCTACGTCCTGCATATTTACTACGAGTAGTTCGGGTTTGAAACGTTCGATGATTTTTTCGGCATAAAACACGTTTCGCATATCGCCACTCATGTATTCGGGTACGCTCCAGGGGTTGTCATAATTTCCGGCTAAGGCTTCGGTGTAGGAATCTTTTATGTACTGATCGAGCAAAAGAGCGTCTTCGGTAGTGTTGGTAATTCCGGCATCGCCAGCGGTAAAACTCTTGGCAAAGTTGTTGTCGCAAAAGCTGCGGATTTTGTTGATTTTCTCTAAATCGACACCCGAAAAGTTTTTTGGATCTCCTAAAACAGATAAAGCATCCTGACTAATAACGGATCCGGGCTGGATATAATTTGCACCATATAAAGCACCATAACCGGGATAATTGCTGAAATTGAGAGCAGGGTAGGGGCCAAGGGAATTGGAAACCCACCATGCATTTAAGGCCGACATAGAAGGGCTGTTGTGCTTACGGTAATATTCAAAAATAGTAGGGTTAGCGGGGCGTTGCTTTAAATTTACATCCACTAAATTATAATGTCCGGTAAGCACTGCCGAGTGTGCATTGAAATGTCCGGTGGCACCTGCGGCATATCTAAACTCTTTAAATAAAGTGCCATAACTCTGTAGTTTTGTGGGGAATGGTGAAGGTAAATCGGTCATGCCGCCAATAATTTGGGGGTTGATTCCTTCCGTACCCGATAGGAGATTAGGCATCAAATTCCCTTCGGCTTTGTGCATGGTTTCTAAATTCCGAACACCTCCTGCATAGAGGCACACCACTACATGGTTCACAATTCGGTTACCCGATGCTGCAAATAATCTGCCCGATGGTAAAATATAGGGCAAGGCAAAAGCCCCCGTAGTGGCTACTGCTGCTTTCTTTATAAAACTTCTTCTTTCCATTTTTGTGGTGTGGATTGATTAGTAATAGCGGTATTCGTTAGAGGTCATCATTCCGTAATACACTATTTCGGGAGTAATGCTTTGGTCGGTATCAATCATGTTTTTCAAATACCAGGCTTCGTATTCATTGGGATTTCTTCCAAAAAACTTTACATAGCTTTTTTGAATAAATGTGGCTACATCGCCCTTCATTTCCTGAGAGCTTGGAATGGCATTGGTGGTATTTTGTAAAAAATTGCGAATGACCAACTGCTCAATTAATTTTTGGTCGCCAAAAGCCGAATATGCCAATTGCAGTTTCACCAATTTGTCGTGCGGAATGGTAGAGCCGAAAACATCTGAGTAGGCAATAGAGATAAATTCGGTGGTTGATTTAACGTTGGGTTTACTGGCATCGCGACGGCTAACGTTTACATCTTCTACTTCATAGTTGTAAAGCGTTTCTTTTTTGCAGGAATATTGCGTAAATCCTACTAAAAGTAAAAGAATGGCTAAGGTATTTCTCACAGTCATATTATCGTTTAATTCGTTTGTTTTTCTAACCCTACAAATTCGTCCATACTCAAAATGTCTTTTTGCAACTGCTTATAGTCGCCACTGGCTTTATATTTTGCGGCCAGTTGTGCGGTTTCTTCAGAACTGGGGTCTCGAAACAAATAGCGTTGAAACAGTGTTCGCACTTGCCCTTGATAATAGTCTATGCCCAAATGGAAGAAGATATTGAGGTATTCGTCTTTAGTTTTGCCTGAGTTAAAAAACAAGGTTCCCACCATACCGTCCACCATTTTCGATGCTCCGCTAAGTTCGCTTTCGGTGGGCGAACGGTACAGGAAATGTTCAAACGAGGACGTAACGAAATTGAATGTACCCATATTCAACTGGTCATAGAAGTAATTGTTAACCAATCTTTGATGCATATCCGCTATAGCGTAAGGGCTTCCACCTGCTATATGGGTGGGAATTTGCCGCACTGCCACTAATCTATCTATTTCTTTTTGCAATTGTTCAACGTAATCGGCATATTCAGGAAGCGGTAAAAACGATGTAAACAGCAAAATCATGTTGGTGATTTCTGCCGTATCCAAATCATTCAGCAAATCCTGACGGGCGAGGTTATAGATATGCGGATAATATTCGGCCTTACTCATTACGTCATTCAAGAAGATGCTGCGGGTAGAGTCGGATAGATTTCCACCACGGATGGTTTGAAATCCTGAATTGTATTCACTCTCTAAAGGTTTTCGGCCTAAAACGCTTATGTAAACTTTATTAACATAGGTTTCCATTATTACGCTTGAAACTGTGAAGTCAGGCGGAGCCACATTATCCGGCACAACTTTCTCTTCATACTTTTTGCAACAATTGAATAACGTTAAGCTAAAGAGGAGTAGGAGGGAAGTAGAAAGAAACCTTAATTTCATAAGGCGAAATTAAGGGGGAAATGGAAAATTGATGTTAAATTTAATTTCGTTTGAGTTTTTTGTTTATAAGTGTTTAATTTTAAAATAGTTGTTTTTATGCTTGACTATTTCCTTACAAACAAAAAAGCCCGCTGTAAAAATACAACGGGCTTTTAAATTTAGAAGTTTTACTACTATTTCGCAGCAGCTTTGTTTTCTTTATGACGCATATCGGGAGTGCCGTCTTTTTTCAAAGGGCCAACCGGTTTAGCAGTTGTATTTGCCTTGTTTTCTTTGTAACGCATATCAGGTGTGCCGTCTTTCTTTAGCGGAACTCCAGCTTGTTTTACTTCTTTGTTTTCTTTATAGCGTTTGTCGGGAGTTCCATCTTTTTTCATTGGAGCAGCAGATGCAGGAGCCACTTGTTGCTTAATAGCTGGAGATTCCTGTTTCACCAATTTCTTTTCAGAAACAGCAACGTTGGCTTTTTCTTTTCGAGCTGCTTTTGCTTTTACATCAGTTTGAGCAGATACTCCGGCGGCTATAAACAAAGCGGCTAAGGAGGCGATGAATGTTTTTTTCATTGTTTGTTTTATTTTTATTTTGGTTCAAAATTATGTGGAATTGCCTTTCAACAATTATACCAATTGCAAAAATGTAGAAGTTTTGTTGTAATTTCTTGAAAAAAGTTACTTATTTATCAGCTTCAAAACTTCCTCAGCTATAACTCTGGCACTATTTGGTAAAGCTAATTTTGAAATATTATTAGAAAGCAATTTCATTTT
>CANJNG010000216.1 GCA_947475205.1 Bacteroidota bacterium | reverse complement strand
GTCGTGGAGCAATAGAGCAAGAGAATTTATGGATAAGTACATTTTAATTAATAAGTATGAATACAAGGACATGTATAATTGGACATATGACATTCCCAATAATACCAAAGCAATTTTTGAAGATGTTATAGCCTATTTTAACAATAATCATAAGGACCATAAGGGCAAGGTGGAAATATTAGAAATTGGAAGTTATACAGGTACATCACTTATAAAATTAGTAGAATTAATACCAAATTCAAGGGGTACGGGTTTAGATATGTGGACAAGTTATGATGAGAATAATTTACTTAGTAATATGGACATACTTAATATTGAACAATCATTTTATAATAATATTAAATCTGCAAACTTGGAGGATAGAATTAGAGGTATTAAAAATGATTCAACTATTGAATTATTTAAAATGATTAAGGAAGAGAAACGCTTTGATTTTATATATGTTGATGGAAGTCATAAATGCAATGACTGCTATTCTGACATGTTATTATCATGGCAATTGTTAAATAAAGGCGGTATAATGGCAATTGATGATTATTTATGGGTTGGAAACGGGGTCAACGATATAGGCGATACTCCCCTTAAAGCGGTTGACCATTTTTTAGAAAGATATAATAAAGAATTGAAACTGCTACATAAAGGTTATAGGGTATTTATAGAGAAGGTGTAGTGACGGAACTATTGATATGAACCAACTTAGGCCTCTTGATATGAACCAACTTTTGCATGAAGTAAATAAAATAGATGAAACTAACAATAGGTGGATGTATAACGTAAGAAGTAATGGTTATAATTCAAGCAAAAGTTTTGAAAGATAATAACAAAAATATTTATTTTAATTTATCCAGTTGCTTATCATAAGGAGGACTTGTTTCTAATACTAACGGTACATTTCTTTTTATAAATGGTTTTATAAATTTAACCATATTTATAATTCTAATATAACCTTCACCAATATTTGCATGTCTATCTTTGTGACTATTAACAGGATGATATGAATCATTAAGATGGATAAGTTTTATTTTGTCCATAACAGGTTCAAACAGTTTGTGAACATCATTTATAACATTTTCATCATTTATATCATATCCTGCCTGAAATATATGACACGTATCTATACAAATACCTAACTTGTCATAAAATGTTTGTGATTTAAATAATAATATGAATTCAACAAACTGTGCAATATTTGAACACATTTCACCACCTTGTCCTGCAGGTGTTTCTAATATGATTGTTTTTATCATCTTATCATTGCAATTTTTAAATATTTGTATAATAAAATTTACCATATTATTGTAAACAACATCATTATCATATTTTAAACCTGCATTTTTTCCCATATGAATAATAATTCCCTTTCCTCCTATCTTCTTAGTGTACATAATCTCTTTTTTTAATATTTCTAAAGCAGGATTATATAACTTTTTTTTGTCATTTGTTAATATAAATGGACTTGCTATATTTATTTGATATGATGCATGAACAAATATATTTTTTATATTTTTAGTTATGGTTTTAATATTGGTAATATCACTTTCGCTTAACACCGTCTTACTAAACATGATTTGCATAGAATTCCCTATTGTTTGTGGCCGTGTTGGTTTTGGGGATTGTGGTCGCGATGGTTTTGGTTGCATTGGCAAAGTCAACGATATTCCCACATTTTTAATGCCCTTATCTTTATCCTCATATGTCCCTTTTATAACCATTATTCTTATTATTGTTATATATAAAAATTGATGTAAATAATAAATAATGCTATGTATAAGTTATAAATAATAATAGATCCATTCTAAATAATAATAGGTAATAAGATTATATATATAATTAAATAATAAGAACCAAATATAAATATGCAATTTTTAGTTGATAAATATAATCCAAAAAATAAGGATGATATATTTGATGATATGTATTTAAGTAGAGATGGTACGATTAAAGATGATAATATTAATACCGAAGATGCATGGATTTATAGCGATGACCCTAAAAAGTGTTTTTTTCACAAGCCTCTATTTTCAAAATTGAAAAGCATTAGTACAGATGACAGTATGCCTCATATAATATTTTATGGTAATAAGGGAACAGGAAAAAAGACGATGATTAATATATTTTTAGAAATGATATTTGATGAAAGTATATACAAATTAGATGAATCAAAATATATTGTATATAGCAGTGGTAATAATGAGAATGAGGTATTAATAAAACAAAGTGATCACCATATCATTATTGAACCAAATAATACAAATTTTGACAGACATCTTATCCAAGAAATTGTTAAAGAATATGCAAAAAAAGTTCCATTGCATATATTTGAAAAAAACAAAATGTTTAAAGTGGTTCAAATTAATAATTTAGATAATTTGTCTTATTATGCACAAACATCATTAAGAAGAACTGTTGAAAAGTATTCTAAAACATGTAGATTTGTAATGTGGTGTTATTCATTATCAAAAGTTATTGAACCATTAAGAAGTAGATGTTTATGTATTCATGTTCCGACACAAACTGATGATAATTTAATTAGATGGGTATATAATATTGTAGTATTAGAAAAAATTAAAATTAAACCATATCTAATAGGTGAAATAATTGAACAAAGTAATGGAAATTTAAAAAGTATATTGTGGAAGTTGGATTTATACAAACATTGTAAAAAAATTAATAATTCTTATGATTTTGGATTAAATGTATTAATTAATGAAATTATGACTTTGGCCGATAAGAATACAATAGTTAAAATTAATGTCCCACAGATAAGAGAATATATTTACAAATTGTATATTACAAATGTATCATCTAATACAATAATTAAAGACATTTTAAAACAACTGTTGATAATTAATACAAATATTGATAGTTCTAAACTTTCTGAAATTATTAATTATGCATCAGAGTTTGAATATCGTTTATCCAAAAAAAGAAGAGATATTCTTCATATTGAAGCATTTATTATAAAAGTTATTGATATACTTCGGTTGGAATAAAAATTGATAACGTTTTTATATAAACTGTTTACTTATTACCTTATTACCTTTATAAACGATGGTTAACACTACAGTCTATGATGGTGGCGGTGCTGTTGGTTGTGGCGGTGCTGATGGTGGCGGTGCTGTTGGTGGTGGCGGTGCTGTTGGTGGCAGGGGAGGTTGTGATTGTAATCCTCTTTTAGTAAAACTTGGAAGGCATAAATCAAATTGTGATATTAGATATATTGCCAATGATGTTTATGTAAATTCAGTATGTGATTGTAGTTGTCGCAGTACAATTAGAACAGAATTACGTAATCAGCATTTTACAGTTGATAATGCTTGTGAAATCATGGGCATGACTGAAAAAGAAACAAATATAATTAAAATGGGTCATAAATCTTTACATAATGAAGATGTATGGCTTAAATTTTGCAGACCTATTTCTGCACTCCCACCTAAATATGCATATTTACATAAGATAAATGAATTATTAAAGTGTAAATGTTGTGATGAACACCAAAAGCGTAGAGTGTGGTTTTTTTAGTATTACTTTTTATAAAAAAAATGAAATTTTGATATGTTTTATATTATATATTATAACCAACACTCGCGAAGATAAGATTATGTCATCTGTGCCCATATGTGAGGTCGCCCTGCGCAATTTGCTGAATAATAATACGCCCTTTAGCAACTTTCATCCTAATTACGTCGCAAATCCTGAAGTGGACCGTACATTATATTTGTTGTGTAAAACTGTCACATATGCATTTTGTTTGAAGAATACCTATGCCATAGAGGTGGAGGGGGGTGATACACCAATAACCCGCGACGATATCAAAGCCGTTTATGAAATGGCACTAACAATGTTGAAACCCGAACAGAAATTAGGGTTAAGTTATATACCATCCTTCCAATCACCCGCCGTTGAAACAGTTTCCGAAGATGCATATAATCGTGTGCACCAATTGTACTATGCATACCAAACTTGGGAAATCCTTTAGTCTTAAGATGTAGACCTATCTCTGCACTCCTGCCTAAATATACATATTCATGATCTATTAAAATGTAAATGTTGTGATGAACACCAAAAGCGTAGGATGTGGTTTTTTTTAGTATTACTTTTTGTAAAAAATTGAAGTTTTAATATGTT
>CANJNG010000215.1 GCA_947475205.1 Bacteroidota bacterium | reverse complement strand
GTTGCGGTGCATAGGGAGGATGTATTCCTTAGCATCTAAGGCCGAAGCCACACCCACCGATATAGCCTCTTGACCTATGCCGCTAAACCATTTTGAAATCTTACCCTGCCGCAGCAAAAGCAGCATCTTTTCTTCTATTACACGGGGTTTGAGCAGGTTTTTGTATAGGTCCAACAGGGTGGAATCGGAGAGGGCTTTGCGGTCGAAATTCATCGAGGCAAAGGTAGGGGGAATAATTACGAATTTCAAATTACGATTTACGAATTGGGGGACGAGCAATGGAAGATAAGGTAGGTGATATTGATAACCACATAGGAGCATAGGAACATAGGGTTTCACATAGAAGATAAGGCAGGTGAATATTTATTAACCACATAGGTGCAAAGGAACATAGGGTTTCACATAGAAGATAAGGCAGGTGAATATTTGTTAACCACATAGGAACATAGAAACATAGGGTTTCACATAGAAGATAATGCATGTGAATATTTATTAACCACATAGGAGCATAGAAACATAGGGTTTCACATAGAAGGTAAGGCAGGTAAATATTTATTGAATGAAGATAAAATGATGGAGGAGGGAAGTGGGGAGAAAAAGAATGGATGTAGTTGTTAAAAGGGGGTATGTGATTGGTGAGTTTTTGTGTGTGATGATAATATTTCGGTATGTGAAAGCTTTGATAATTAATGTAAAATTCGATTTTATAAAGGTGAAACTGACAAGTTTGATTGATATTATATAAAGTAGGTTTATTATTTAAAAAAGTACGGTAGATATTATTAAAAGTATGATAGGTATAGTGTAAAATATTAATAATATTATATAAAACCTAAAGAATATTATATAAAGTATAAAGGCATTTATTATAAGTATTAATAAAATTATAGATAATTGGATTGATATTTCATAAAATACGAATAGTATAGTAGAAAATACGCTAGATATTTAGAAATGTGTTATTCATATTTTAAAAAATGTTTTGGTTATTAGTATATATTTGCATTTTAAATGTAAATATATCCATCTAAAGATGGATTTTATGTATTGAAATATGAAAAAAGCGGAAGCAACAAAGGTTAAAATGTATGGGCAGGTGAAATCTTTTTTGGTGAAACCTGCAAATTCAAGTGTGTGGGCAGGATTTACTCGTCTGGAAGATGAAATTGTTACCTATAAAGCTTTGCTAACACAAATGAATACTGCAATAGTGAAACAGGCAAATGGCACGAAGGGGGTAACAAAAGAAAAGGAGAATGCTAAGGCTAAGGTAATAAGTCTGCTTGTGAAATATTGTATGCGGGCTTATGTGTGGGCCGGCGACACGAAGGATATACGGCTGATGAGTGTGTTTAATTTGCGGAAGTCGCACTTTGTTGCGATGAGTGAACAGGAACAACGAGCGAAGCTTAGCAATATACGGAAAGAATTGAACGATAACATAGGGGCGATGGGGAGTGTGAACCTTAGCGGTGCAGATATGGTGGCTTTGGATGCAGCGATTTTGAATTTTACGAGCAAAATGGGGACTCCGATTTCTGCTAGGGGGAAGCGGAAGGTGGCAGGGGCGAGGATAGGGAAGCTGATTGAGGAGATTGACCGAAGTTTAAGGATTATCAGGAATTTGATGGTGTCGGAGTATGGGGGTTCAAACAGGGACATGGTTAACTGGTTTTTGGGTTCGAAGAAATTGAAGCGGTTGCCGACGCGGCACACGGGGATTGAGGTGAAGTTTAAGAATGTTCAGGGAGAAGAATTACAGGGAGTGAAACTCAGCTTGGAAGGGACGAAGAAGATTGCGGTGTCGGATATTATTGGGGTGGCTTCAATAAGGTCGGTGAGGGGGAAGACTTACTGGGTGGTGATGGAGGCGGAGGGAATGGCAACACAGCGGCATAAGCTTACTCTGAAAAGCGGGCGGGTGCTTAAGATGGAGGTGGTGATGGCAATTAATAATTGACAATTGATAATTGACAATGGATAATTGACAATTGACAATGGATAATTGATAATGGAATGCGGGGCAGTGGCCATGAGGAATTTGCTGAATGGCCATCTTTTCAAAATAAATATTTTATAGTATTGTGCCTAAAAATTTGAATATGACTAAAGAAGATAGAATCTTAAAAAAGATTGAGGAACTTAGTGTTCGGGTGGATAAAGTTGTTGAGTTGATGATGGTTCAGCATACTAAATACAAGCAGATGGAAGCTTATATTGCAAATACGCAATCGCTCAATAGGGAAAGCCTCAACAGGGTTTCCGAAAGGGTTAAAGATTTTTTGAAAAGCCCGAATGAAAGTGACATAGAGCAGGCTAATATAGAAATGCTAAAAAGGGTTTCGCTTGTTGGGGAGTCTGTTTTTTCTGTGGCTTCTGAATATTGCCTGACTACTTTCGGGACGATAGCTATTTTAAATGATACAATCCGAAAGATAGAAAGCATTTTGAGCAGAAAGGAAAATCAAAGAGTGGAAGATCTTAGAAATAACTTCTTTAAGCCACCATTCGATTTGGAATCAATAATGCTTAATCCTGAAAGCGATAAAGAAGAAATATTGGTTAACCTCAATAAGGATATCTGGATTGTGGGTTTTTCAACCAGGACATTAAATTGCTTAAAAGTAGCTGGCTATGAAAATGTGGGAGATGTAATTTTGACTGGCAGGAGAGGCTTGAGAATGATGCGTAATTTTGGTGAGAAATCGGTTGCTGAGGTAAACAGCAAATTGAATGAATTGGGGCTGAAATTGAGTATGGAGGGATTGGGGGGAAGGGGATATTAAGTGATGAGTTCCATCCCTAGCTACCGACAGGCAGGCGTCGGTAGCTAACTCATAATTTATAATTCATAACTCATCATTAGTTTTTACCTTGTGCTCTCATTTTAAAACTTTAAGCTATGAAACACTTATTGAAACTATTATTTGTTTTGGGGATTGTGGGGGAGGTGATGGGGCAAGCATTAAATCCTGCATGGGTTAAGCAAGCTGGAAGTGCAGGTGATGACAGGGGTAAAGGAATTTGCATAGATTCAGTTGGCAATGTTTATACTACGGGCTATTTTAGTGGAACAGTGGATTTTGATCCCGGAGTAGGAATTTTAAACCTAACCTCATCTGGAGGACGAGATATTTATATTTCTAAATTTAATTCTACAGGTAATTTTATATGGGCTAAAAGAATAGGGGGAACAAGTAATGATGATCAGAGTTATGATATAAAGCTTGATGGTTTTGGGAATTTGATAGTAGCCGGAAGTTTTGGGAGTACAGTTGATTTTGACCCTGGAATTGGCAATGTATCTTTAGTAAGTCTAGGTTTCTATGATATTTTTGTTTTAAAATTAGACCTTTCAGGGAATTTCGTTTGGGTAAAAAATATGAGCGGCTTGTCTTATGAATGTCCGAATGCAATTGCAATTGATGCATCAGGAGACATTGTTATTACGGGATACTATATTCAAACTGTAGATTTTGACCCCGGGTCTGGGATTTATAATTTAACAAGTGAAGGAAATCGTGATATTTTTATAGTAAAACTTAACTCCTCCGGGAATTTTATTTGGGCAAAATCAATTGGAGCAAATAACGATGATAATGCTCAATCGGTCACTGTTGATTCTTTAGGATATATTTATGTTACTGGAGATTTTAATGATACTACAGATTTTGATCCTGATGCTGGGACTTTTCACCTCTATGAAGTTGTAGATGGTTTTGGAGATGGCGATATATTCATTTTAAAGTTAGATGCGTCAGGCAGTTTAGTTTGGGCTAAGTCTATGGGGGGCATTTCAAAAGATACAGGACTCTCTATCGCAGTAGATGATTCAGGTAATGTTTTCACAGTTGGATTGTATTCAAATACTGTTGATTTTGATCCCAACTTAGGAATATACAATTTGCTTGACAACGCAGACGGAAGTACGAATGGAGGTAGAGGATATATTTCTAAACTTGATGCATCCGGTAATTTTGTATGGGCTAAGAAATTAGGAGGGACTGAAGCAGGCCGTTGTGCGGCAAATGAAATAGTTTTTGATAGTAGGGGGAATTTTATTGTAACCGGATTTTTTGGTGGTTCTGAAGATTTTGATCCAAGTCCCAATGTGTTTAATTTAGTAGGCCCATCCGGAATATTTATT
>CANJNG010000214.1 GCA_947475205.1 Bacteroidota bacterium | reverse complement strand
TTGCAAGTGTAGCCTATTTGAAAGCCAAATGGTTTTGTAAACCTTGCAAATGGGCTTGTGTTAATAAGGTATAATCCATTAATAGAGAATCCCCAAAAGCCACCACCAAGTCCAAGTGTTGCAAATTGAAGTCCCCCCTTTGAGTTTGCCTCATAAAAATAACCACTCCGAAGTGCCCAATAGAATTGATTGTTAAACACCTGTCGGGTTTCAAAACCTACAAGGTGATTTACCTCCTGCCACTCTTCGGTTGAACCATTTGGTGCGTCATAAAACGATTGTATCATGGCAGTAAATATTCCCACATTAGGATTTTTGCCTTTTTCAATTATTCTGTTTCCGTTAGAATCTCTTAAAATTGTGCCATTGTTATCCTTTTTGTAAATCGGCGGCGAAGGAACTAATAGCTTGTTGATTTCATACCCAAGGTCGAAAGCAAAGTATGATTTTGTTCCGGCCTTTTGGAGTAAAGTTACCATTAAACCTAATTTCAAATTTTGAGGAATAAAGTCCTTTTGTGTTGTTGTTTTAGAATAGGATATTTTAGTGCCTATATTTTGTAGGGTCATTCCTATATTCCATTGCAACTTACCTGTTGAATAAATTGAAGCCGTATCGCGGTAATTAAAGCCAATGTCTGCTGCGACTGAACTTCCAACCCCTGTAATACCATAGCCATTTGTTAGGTCTGAATAAATGTATTTCATTCCTAATCCTAAATTTATTGTCCGGCCAACAGCAACCCCATATTTTGCAGAAAGAGCAAATTCCTTTGGTTTGAATTGCCCAATATTATTTCCGTTATTGTCAGTAAAGGTTACAGTTCCACCAGTAAAATATGTAAAATCAATCGCTAGAGCGTGTTTTGGAGTTATTCCCCAAACAAGCCCTGCATAGTTGTAGGTTTGATCTAAAACACGATAGTTTTGAGGCATAAAAGGCAGTTTTGCTGCAATATATTTTCTGCCTGTGGCTAGTAAAGCCGGATTGTGATAAATACCTGCTTCGGGATAAAAAGAGGTGGAAGTAACACCAAGTCCACCCTTTCCCCAGGAAATTACATCGGGGTTGAACCTAAGAAATGGAACTGCCGTTGTAATAGTATTTAATGGGTACTGTACTTGTCCTTGAGCAAAAAGGCTAATTGGGGTGATTAAGTTGAAGAGACAACAATAAAATAAACCAATGATCCCTTTGTATTTCATCCCCTATAATTATTTAGCCCCGATTACACAAAGCATAATCTATTTCCCCCTAAATCTTCCCTTCCGTGTTCTTCATCATATTGAAGAGGAATTCACGGGCACGGAAAAGCTGAGCTTTCACTGTTCCTAAAGGCAGGTCGAGCTGTTGGGCAATCTCTTCGTAAGATAGTTCCTTGTAATAGCGGAGTTCAACAAGGTTTTTATAGCGGGGTTTAAGTTTATCTACCACTGCACGCATCAAAACCACCTTCTGCTTTTTAATCAAATATTCTTCGGGGTCAAGTCCTTGGGATTTTACTTCATGGGACATTTCGCTGCCGTCGCTATTCTCGAAAGGCTTGTCGATAGAGTAAACCTGCATCTTTTTCTTTCGAATAAAGTCAATGCAATTGTTGGTCGCTATCTTGAAAAGCCAGGTGCTGAAAGCGTAATTGGGAGCGTATTGATGCAGTTTGTTAAAGGCTTTACCAAAGGCTTCAATGGTTAAATCGTCGGCATCATCCTTATTATTTACCATCTTCAAAAGCATAAAGTAAACCGAATCCCGATAACGGTCCATCAGTTCGGCGTAGGCTTTCTGGTCGCCCTCATTCACTGCAATTTGAACTAATTTATAGTCGTATTCAGCCTTCGATGATAAATTTCCTATTTCCATTGGGGTTCTTTTGCAAAAATATTCGTAACCGAAAAAAACACGTTAAACACTATCATCAGCAATTCCAAGATAGGCGAAATTACAATTAAATCTTTTTCGCCTAACCATTTTGAGGTTTTCCAAGTCAAAAACCATTGAACTATGAATTTTAAGCCAAGAATTATAAGTATCCATTCCCAGTTGTATTGCAAAGCAAAAAGGGTGATAAATGAAGCCCACATCATAAACTGAGCAACTGCATACCATCCTAAATAAAACTTATGGCTTGCTTTGTAAAGGCTTCCGGTGGTGAAATGACGGCGTTTTTGTGCAACCCATGCACTCCAGGTGGTTTTGGGAGTAGAAATGGTATGCCCTTCGGGTCGCACTTCTATTACCGTATTGTTCTTTTCAGCTACCTGATTCACAAACAAATCATCATCGCCACTTTTAATGTGGTTATGACTACCAAAGCCTTTGTTGCGGAAAAACACGGTCCGGCGATAGCTCAAATTTCTTCCCACTCCCATATAGGGCATTCCGGCTAAGGCATAAGAAAGATATTGAACGGCAATGGAAAATGTGTCGAAACGAATTAAACGATTCAGCATTCCGCCCTGTTTTTCATACGCACCATAACCCAGCACCAATTCAGTTTGGTCGTTGTAATTACTTTGCATAGTGCTTAACCAGTTGGGGCCTGTAGGGTAGCAATCCGCATCAATAAATAGCAGCAATTCATATTTCGCTCCTTTAATGCCTAAGGTTTGTGCAAACTTCTTCCCCGAAATAATGATTTGTTCCTCATCTAAATTAATAACCTTGAAATTGGGAAACTCCTTTGCCAATTCTTTCAAAAAGAGATAAGAATCGTCATAACTGTGGTCGTTTACCACTATCACTTCATATTCGGGGAAATCCTGATGAAGAATAAGTGGAAGGTTTTTCGCCAAATTATCTAATTCATTTTTAGCACATATAATGATAGAAACCGGCTGAACTTTATTGAGTGTTTTGGGCGGATTGTAAAACGCTATCCTGCTAAACAGAAAGAAATGGTAGCCCCAATAAATGAGCAGGGAAAGTATCAGTAAAATGAAGAAAATTATTCCCGGTAAGCCCCTTTCGTCTATTACAAACTGCATAGTATATAAAAAGCAAAATTATATGCCACAGTAGAGGCAAATTTCACATTTGCCCTAATTTATACACATCAGGTTGGAATTTCGGATTAAAGCCACAGACAGGCATTCTAAGGCACGGAGAGGCGAGTTATTGACAAATTTATGGATGAATCGCCCACAGCTTTAGCTGTAGGATTATGAGGATTCAAAGAAAATTTTGGCCTTTAGCCCAAAGGCATCACCTCCATTTATTATCCAGCACAATAAGCTTTTCCCAAATTTCGGCAAAGAGTGCCGGGCTTATCGAAATATGTTTCCCGCCTATCGTAATAAAATCTTTGCTTATTTCTTCTACTTTCCAAAGGTTTACAATATGCGACCGATGAATTTTCATAAAGCCCCGTTCTACAAGTCGTTCTTCTAACGTGCAGATAGCATTTTTTATCCTAAAGGGTTTTTCGAAGGTGGCGGTGTGAATATCAATATAGTCTCCACTTCGTATAATATAAAGTATATCCTTAAAAAATACTTTACGGCAAACTTCTGTTCCCGTTAGCCTTATAAATACGCCATCGGTTACAAGGGGTTTGCTAGGTTTCGAATTTTGGGAATTCTGTGATTTGTTGTTCATTTTTGTGTTTGTTATTTATTTAAAAACGCCAAAACACAAACTATATTGTGTGAAACCAAAAATAAATTTTGCCTTCGCGGCGGTATTTGACCATTTCGCGGCGGTAATTGTAATTTCCACGGAGGTTTTATTTCAGTAGGATGTTAAGCACCACACCTTTGTGGAAATTTTAACACAAAAAACAAAATGAAAGCAAAAAACAAAAAACGCTTGGCACGTTTTAAAAAGGATGCCAAAATCAATTATGCAATCGGTCGTTACTTTATCCTGATGAGTATGCCAAACCCCAATCAGCGGGCGGTGGCATATTTAAGTTTGCCCCGGCCTTTGGGTGCACGGAAGGATAAGCTAATTGCCATAAAAGCCAATTGCACTGGCAATGCTAATGTAACCTTCACCGTTGGGCAACTTGCGGCACTGGGTGCACTCATTACACTAATTTCAGATAGTGAAACCGATGTGCAAAACGGAGTGCCCGGGGCAAAAGCTGCACGCGACAAAGCCTTTGAAGATGCAAAGGTGATGCTGCTTAACACGTTTATGCCTGCCATTCAACTGGCAGCCGACAACAACAGGCCCGATTCGGTTACCATTATCGAGTCCACTTTGTTTAAGGT
>CANJNG010000213.1 GCA_947475205.1 Bacteroidota bacterium | reverse complement strand
GATAAGGGCGGCGTGGGCCGTCAAAAAATATCAGGTTCATTTATAAATGTTTCGAGGGCGAAGATAGCATTAGTTTAAAGGTCGGAGTTTGGACTTCAATTGCAATATTAAATCCGGCAGATAGGAAGTCTATCGAATAGGCAACGTAAAATAGAAGGCCGTTCCATGTCCGGGTTTGCTTTCTACAAAGAGTTTACCACCTTCGGCATCAATCATTTCTTTACAAAGCTGAAGTCCAATTCCTAAGCCTTTTTCGCCCGATGTTCCTGTTGTGCTTCGGCGTTTTTCCCAACTAAACAGGTTTTGTATTTGTGTTTCATTCATTCCGGTACCGGTATCGGTAACCGAAACCTGCAAGAAACTCCCCTCCACTTTTGCATCAATCTGAATTTCGCCCGATTGGGTAAATTTATTGGCATTGGCTATTAGATTTCTCACTAAAAGCCTAAATACATTTTCATTTATAACCACTGAATCCTCAATTGAATTAATGATTAATTCATTAGATTTAGCTTCTATTTTGAGTGAAAAGTCCCTGCAAATTTGTTCCAATACTTTCTTAATCGGCACAGATTGCGATAGTATTTCTTCGTTCTGGAATTGTTGCTTTGCCCAACTTATCAAATTGTCCAAGAGTGATAAGGAACCATCTACATATAATCCTGATTCTTGAACCAAACTTATGGTTTCATCAGGGGATAAATCACCAGAATTACTCATTTCAATTATTTGATGCAGGCTAGCCAATGGTGACCTCAAATCATGGCCAATTATGGACAGCAGCTTAGCATTAGATTCATTTAACTTTTTCAGGGCTAATGATTGCTGTTCAATTTTTCGCTTATCAATCCGAATTTCCAATTGCTTTACAACCTGGTTCGATAGTACTTCTAACGTTTGGATTTGAATAGCGTTTAATTGACGCGGAACAGTATCAATTACACATAATGTTCCCAATTTATATCCGCTGGAAGTGGTAAGCGGCATTCCTGCATAAAAACGTATATCTGGTTTACTCGTAACTAAAGGATTGTCGTAAAATCTGTCATCTAAAAGTGCATCGCCTACTTCAAATATTTTTTCACCTAAAATTGCGTGAGCACAAAAAGCTACATTCCTGCTCGTTTCCATTGTCTCCAAACCAACCTTAGCTTTAAACCACTGCCTTCTTTCATCTATTAGTGTAATTAATGAAATAGGGGTTTCGCAAATCCTAGAAGCTAATGCAACTATATCGTTAAATTCAGTTTCGGGATTTGAATCCATAACCTCAAGTTCTATCAAAGCCTTAAGGCGTTCTGATTCGTTGAGTGGAAGCGGGGCTATTTTCATAAAAAAGATAAATCAAAAGGAGTTTAACCGAAAAAATGAAATTTAGTTCATAGAAAAAAGCCCCGCATTCCATGAATGCAGGGCTTTGATCTATTAACCACTAAACCAATCTCTATTTCTCTTTCAACATTCTGTCCACTATTCCTTCCAAATCTTCAGAACCAATACGTTTTGCCCGAATCTTCTTATCTTTATCCAACACATAAATCACCGGAGTGCTATATATATCGTAGGTTTTCTTATACCCCGTTTTGTTGAAGAGGTCAGCAACGTTAAACCATTTTAGTTTCATTTCCTTGATACCCTTTTTCCAAGGTTCCATCGTTTCGCCGAAGTTGGTGCAAACCGCAAATACCTCTACCCCTTTAACTTTGTATTTTTCATAAAACTCCAACACTTTAGGAGTTACTTTTTTGCAGTGGCCACAGTCCGGATCCCAGAAATAGAGGATGGTAACTTTTGCCTGAAACTTGCTTAAAGCAAAGTTTGCCAGGTTGGTGTCCTGAACTAGTAAATCGGGAGCAGTCTTTCCGATTAGGATTTTATCCAATTGGTCTCCACGCTCATTAATCTTTTTCAAAACGGTATCGGTAACCCAAAATGCCTGACCGGTTTTATAGTATTTCTTCACCATGTTTACAAACACTGCATCTGCTCCCATAAGGTTAGATGTTTCGTAGGTATTAGTTAGCCAATACACCAAATACTTGAACATTTCTTTATTTGGGCGGCCTTTCTCCACCAAGTAATCGCTTTCTTTATTCAAAGAATCGGGCATTTGAACCACCAACTTATCCATATAGAATTTCAATTTATTGGCGAAAACCGGAGTGCGAAGTATGCGGTCGTCGGTGAAATCTGTGCCATCCCAATAGTGGCCTTTGAAGTAACGATAAGCAAATGTTGAATCCTTTTTGCCGTTGGCCAATGTAGGCGTTTCGGGAACTTCCGGTTCTTGGCTGGCTTTGAAAACAGCACTTAGCAACATATCAGGGTGAGCTTTTATAAAATTGAGTTTATACTCTTTCACCTCTTTATCCACCGCTTGCATTTTATCACGCACAGCCTTGGCTTCATCCTTCTTAGCATCTTTTTTCTCTTCAATCTTTTTCAATTCATCCTTTAAAGGTTCCATTTCTTTCGATTTGTTGCCAATAAACTCTAAGTATGAATAAAAAAGTTCGTTGTCCTTACTGCCTTTCGATTTCAGATTTTTAATCAAATCAGCCGTATCGGTTTCCAACGAGAAATTCTGTTCCTTATCTAAAATTATTTCGAAATACTTCTTTTTAGGAACCACCACCAGGTAAATCCCACCGGGAAGTTTCTCAGGGCCGCTAAACTCCATATTGCCATTCGCATCAGCTTTAGCGGTGTCTTTCAGGTACTGTTTGTCGCCAAAGTAATAAGCCAAATAGCAAGCCGAATCCTTTACGCCGTTAATTTTACATTTGATTTTGTAACCATCGGCAGCATTGGCCGAAAAGCCCATTGCCAGCAAAGCAAGGGTGAACTGTGTAAATCGTTTCATCATAATTTATTAAATTAGGTGGGCAAAAATAGAAAGCAATAGCAATGGGCTTACACGAAGTGAAAATGACTTAACAATTTTTTGGGAAAGAGGGAGGAGTAATCCATATAGGCAAGGTGGACATGAACATTTCCAGCTTGGACAATTGCCGTATTCGTTAAACGCAACTCTTTATAAAACTTTAAGGAGATACAAGCCTCGCTTCAAAACTTACTTCTTCAATTTTGCTACGTGGAGGCCTTGGTAGTAATGGGATAGGATGGCGAGGTAATTGTAGCCGAGGGATGCCATTCGGCTTGCTCCTTGTTGGCAGATTCCGACGCCGTGGCCGTAGCCTTTGCCTTTGAAGAGTACGGAGGTGGAGCCTACTTTGAGGTCGAAGAAGGAGGAGCTGAGTTCGAAGTCGGTGCGGAGTTTTCGGGTGGTGAAGGTTTTGCCGCCGAGTTTGATTTCTTTTTTTCGTTCGGGTTGTTCCCAGTCGATGTATTGGCCGACCATGGCGTCGAGGTGGTTTCGGGTGAGCCATTTGTTCCATTTGGCCATGGGGATTTGTTTTGACCAGAGGGCTTTGGATTCGGTGATGCAGTAGGTGTCTTTGACGGAGCAGAGGTAGTCGCGTTTGCCGCCCCAGACGTTTTCGCTGGTTTCGGTTTGTCCGCCGCAGTTGCTATGGTAAGGGGCGTAGGCGAGGGTTCCGTTGGCTTCGTAGAGGACTAGGTTTTGGGTGGAGGCGGTGGCTTGGGTGATTATTTCGTTGCGAATGCTGGTGCCTTTGAAGACTTGGCAATGGACTTGGTCGCAGAGGTTGAAGCCAAAGTCTTGATGTTTTTCGAGGTTTTCGATGGCGAAGGTGCGGGCGATTATGGCTTGGACTTTATAGAATTCGGTGTAGGATTTTGGTCCGGTTTCGGCATCGACTACGCCGGATATGTAGGCTTGCATGGGGGTGGTATTTACGACTCGCATGACGCCGCGGATGACTTTTATTTCGATGGTGCCGTGGTAGTTTCGGGCTTCGTCTTTATTGGTTTTTATGAGTAGTTTGCCATTGGTTAATGGGCCGTAGAGGTTTAATTTCTTGACGAAGTGTTTGCCGCCGTCGCCGGTATGTATTTTTAGGCTGTCGCCGGAAAGGTTTACTTGGATTACTTCGCCGTTTTTTATGGGTTGTCCGTTTAGTTCGTAGCCGGAACTATGGGTAATGATGGTGATTTTTGTGGGGAATTCTTTAACGAATAGTCCTATTCGGATGCTATCGGTTTGCTGGGCTTTGGCTGATAGGATAAAGGAAAAGGCGAATAGGAGGGAAATGGGACGCACGATTTTACTGATTTTCTGATGAAAAACTGATTTTTGTACTAAGGGGCTTGCCTGCAAAAGACAAGT
>CANJNG010000212.1 GCA_947475205.1 Bacteroidota bacterium | reverse complement strand
TAGCTTACAATCTTTACCGCTCACCAGCCATAGCTATGCGAACGCCAGTAAAACCAGCATAAATTGGCTAAATGGATGCTCTTTTGACCGTAAAAAACAAAATATTGAAACTATATCCTGAAATCGAACCCCAATAAATCATTCTAAGTATTTGTAGTAAGGTCAGTTTGAAGAATGATGCCAATTGCATTTTGCAACGGTCTCATGTTGTATTTCTTCCCATTTCATGCCCAAATTTCAGCAATGGCCTAAAATAGCAAGTAACTGTATTCAAAACTTCTCAAATCGAAGGTGTGAATTATGAAAGAGGTCTAATGCTGGTGCAAAATTGTATAATTCAAATAATAGCAAACAAAAAGCCCCGCAGAATTTACGCTGCGGGGCTTAAAGCATACTTTTTAACGATTACTTAACGATAGACATTTGTTTAACCAAATTGTGACCATCGGCAGTAAGCATATACAAATAGTTACCCGAAGCCAAACCCGATACATTCAAATCAAAGGAATGTTTTCCGGCAGATTGAGTACCCATTTCGTTTGTTAGCAAAGTGCGGCCTTTCATATCAATAACCTTTAGTGTTACGTTTTTAGACGCGTTTTGTAATTCAATTTCAACTTTAGCATTATCTACAGTTGGGTTAGGATAGCTTTGACCCAATTTTAAACCATCGAAGAAAGATTGTTCGGTGATAGCAGCAGCAGCGTCATCAACAATTGGGAAAACAGCTACATCTCTTTCTACAAAACTTTGAAGTACAGCATTGCCCCATGCCCAAAAAGCTTGACCTGCAGTGCCTACAACTCCTTGTTTAATTTGAAATAAGGTGGTACTCAAACCATCAGTAGTTTGATCGGCGGGAAAAGCAATAGTGTCACCATTAGCAGCGAATGAAGAAAAATCAATACTTATAGCAAAATCAGTTGCTACCTGCGCTGTTGCGGGGAAAGGCAGAATATTAAAATCAGTGGTATCAATATCAGCATAATTTAAGTTAACTGTAGCTAAAGTTGTGTTTAATCCAGTAGTATCTAAGCTAGTAGAAGTATTGGCATAAATTGCTTTATTGTCAGCTATAGTTTGTGCTTTAATAACTAATTTAGATGTAGTAGTAGTCGCATTAGCCGAATATTTTAAAACGGGCAATAAAACTACACCTGTAACAGTATAAGGAGCATTCAATACGGTATAAATTCTAGCAAATGCTAAATTATCCTGAAATATATTTCCTGCGTTTGGGTCTGTAAATTCTGCGTGAGCACTTCCAAAAATATAACCGCCTGTTTGAAATCCATTTAATCCAGCATCGTCGGCAACAAGTGCAGCTCTGAACTCAGTTAGACCCAGTGTGTCTGGACCGCCTTGTGCAACATTAAAAATTGAAGGGTTAATTGAAATAGGTTTTACTGTTTCCAGTAATCCGCTTTTTTTGATGAGGGACGTGCTTTGAGCAAAAGCTCCTGTAGAAACTACCGCCAAAGCCAATGTGTAGATTTTTTTCATATTTGTTATTTAGATTAGTTTGTTATTGGAAGCAAAAGTATTAGAAAATGAAATATGTATATATACAAAAAAAGCCCCGCAGAATTTACTCTGAGGGGCTTAAAGTGTAAGGCTTAAAAATTACTTAACGATAGACATTTGTTTAACCAAATTGTGGCCATCGGCAGTAAGCATATATAAATAGTTGCCCGAAGCTAAATCGGATACATTCAAATCAAATGAATGTTTTCCTGTAGAAAGGGTTCCTAATTCGTTTGTTTGCAAAGTGCGGCCTTTCATATCCATAACTTTTAGAATAACATTTTTAGACGCATTTTCAAGTTCAATTTCAACTTTAGCATTATCGGCTGTTGGGTTAGGATAGGTTTGGCCTAATTTTAAACCATCAAAGAAAGATTGTTCTGAAATAGAAACTGGCTGATCGCCAACAATTGCAAAAACAACAACATCTTTTTCTGTATAGTTTTGAAAAATGGCGTTACCCCAAGCCCAAAAAGCTTGACCTGCACCACCTCCAACAATGCCTTGTTCTACTTGAAACAAGCCTCTATTTAGGCCAGATGGGGTTTGAGTTGCCGGAAATGCAATGGAATCGCCATTAGCAGCAAATGTAGAAAAATCAACACTTATGCCAAAATCATCGGACACCATTACACTTGTGGGGAATATTTTTACAGTCCCATTTGCTGTGTCTATTGCAGAATAAAGAATATCTGTTGTTGCAAGTACTGTATTTAATCCGGTGGTATCCAATGCAGTTGACGTACTTGCATACAGAGCATTATTGTCGGCAATTGAATAAACCTTTACAGTAAGTTTAGAAGAGGTTGTAGTTGGGTTAGAAGCATATTTAAGTACTGGAATTAAGATTACACCTTTAACGTAATAGGGAGCATTTGAAGCAGTGTAAATATTGGCAAACGCTAAATTCTTACTGTAATAGTTAGTTCCTGCCTGTGAGAATTCTGCATAAGAGCTGCCAAACAGGTAGCCGCCTGATGTAGCATTTACACCTACCTGACCAGCAGAAAGTGCGGTTATAAAGTTTGCTAAGCCTAAAGTGTCATCTCCGGCAGCAATGTTCATAACTCCGGTTGGAACGTGAATGGGGTTAATGCTTTTTGCAGCCCCTAATTTTTGTGTTGGTGCTAAACTTTGGGCGAAAGTTCCCGAAGTAAAAGCGACTAATACTAATGTGTAGATTTTTTTCATTTAATTTTTGTTTTGTTTGTTAATGGAAGCAAATGTAATATAAATCAGAATGTCAACTTTTCTTAAATAAAAAAAGCCCAAAGAAAATTCTTTGGGCTTTCTTGTTTCAGATAAATCTACTACAAGTCGGCAATATCAAACGTCCATTGCACATAGAACATACGGCCAATGTATGGTCCGCCATATATTTCTTTACGTTGATAGTTTATTAGATTCGATGCTCCCAAGCGGATAGTGGAGAAGTATTTTGGCAATTCATAACTAACTTGTGCGTCCATCACATTGTAAGCCTGAACGTGTCCATCGCCGAAGGATGATTGCCACAAAAAGCTATCTACCCATTGCCAGTTAACGCCAAAGCCCAAACCTTTGTAAATGTTACGGCCTTTGATACCCACGTTTACTTTATGCTTAGGTGTATTGAAACCGGGTAGGATTGGGTCGGTGAGTTTGCTGGCATTTAAGCTGGCATAAGTGTAATTCCCATTAAGTACATATTTATTCGTAATGTAATATGCCAAGCCTGCCGAACCGCCATAACTGGTAACATCTTGGTCGGCATTTACCGCAATTTGATACACTTGATAAGTTTGGTTTTGTGTTGTGTTGGTCAAAATGGCATCTACACCGCTTTCTTCGCCGGCCTGAGCTCCTTTCAATGGTTGAACTACCCGAATATTCCCAATAAAGCTTTTATAACGGCTAATGTATGCACTCATATCTAAGTACAAGCCTTTGAACAAAATTCCTCTGTAGCCAACCTCAGCAGTTTGAACTTGCTCGGGGCGGAGTGGTTTTAGGGTAATAGGTTTCAGCAAATCGGGTTTAATAGTTCCTGTATACGAGCTATCGGTTGGAGAGGCAACGTTGTATCGGTTATATTCTGCTTGGAAGTCTTTTACCGAATTTAAGGTGTAAAGATTCGTCCATCCGTTTAGGTTGCCGGGAAGATAAATTGGACCTAAATCAAGTCCGATATATTGGTTTTGCAGCGTCGGCATACGGAAACCCTGCTGAAAGCTTACCCGGAATGTATGGCCTGTTTTGGTGGAATAAACGATAGAGAAACGGGGCGAAAACTGTGCTTTGAAGTTTGAGTTTTTGTCCACCCTACCCGATGCAGTAAACTTTAGGCGTTTATCAAACACACTTTTCGAAAGCTGCAAAAAGCCCCCGACTTCCAAGTTGTTGATTTTGGTAAATTCTTTTTTGGTATCGGCAGCACCATCTTCCAAGGTATCGGCACGGCTTACCAAAGTGTCGGTAAAGATTGTTCCGTAAGAATGCGGTGCATAGCGGCGGAACGACCCTCCGGCCAATATATCCATAAAGTTTACAGGTAAATTGTATTGCAAGTCTAAGTGCTGAATGCTCGATTTATCTACAAACTTAGAACCTGTTTGCAGGTTGGCACTTTCAACAATTGTTTTACGAAGAGAGTCAAATTCTGTGGTTCCGGGTTGGTAGAATGCATTGTCATAAGCGTGCTTAGTAGCATAAGCAGTCGCAATTTCTACATCTTCCACCGAGGCATTGTCTT
>CANJNG010000211.1 GCA_947475205.1 Bacteroidota bacterium | reverse complement strand
GAGTGCTTTTTTTGTGGTGCTAATTTTGAGTGTATTATTTTTTGGTTTTACCCCCCCCCCCCCAAATTTATTTTACTTAATATTTGTTAAATATTATAAGTGTTTAGTATCCAGATTATTTAAAATTACACTATATTTTTACACTTAGATTTTCGGTGTATATATAGCGAATTTTCGCTGATTTATTTGGTTTTTAGTTTTGTTGAAACAAAGATGAATTTAGTAAATAATAAAAACTCATCATCTCTTGGGTTTTTTAATGATATTTTAGGCAATAAATTCATTGTGTCAGGGAATGTATTCCTTGTGTCCCGTAATGTATTCTTTGTATCCCGTAATGTATTTCCGCACTGTGGGAATGTATTCTTTGTATCCCGAAATGTATTCCTTGTGTCCCGTAATGTATTCTTTGTATCCCGGAATGTATTTCCACGTAGCAGGAATGTATTCTTTGTGTCCCGAAATGTATTTCCACGTAATGGGAATGTATTCTTTGTGTCCCGCAATGTATTCCCGCAGTGCGGAAATGTATTTCTCCAATGCATAGGATGAAAACCTGTTGAATCACTCTTTATTGTTTGAACACAAAAAAAGCCTGCCGAACTCGGCAGGCTTTTTATTTCCTCAGGCAGGATTTTTTTGTTTAGATAACTAATATATCAATGGCATTTTCCCATTCGGCGGGGCCATCTTTGGTTACCAAGCGGTGTTTGAAATAAACACGGGTACCGGCGGCATACGTATGCGGAACAATAGTATTGGCCTGAATAGTGCATTGAATATTCGGCCATGCTGGCCACTGAGCCGGATTGTTTGTTATCATCCATTCATGGGCTGTTCTGCCTTTCGCACCCTGGGCCGTTAAGTACACTTTTCCGTGCAAATAGTTTTCCACCGTGAATTTATGCTTCGGCGGGTTGGGTTTCATCCGCACCTTAAACAAAGTGGACTCGATAATGGTAACCGAATCGGGCCTGTTGTTGTCGGCTGCCAGTTGAATGGCAGGCATAAACGTGTTAAGCAGCATCACCTTTGCATCATCAAAGGCTTTGTCGCGTGCAGCTTTTGCCCCGGGCACTCCGTTTTGCACATCGGTTTCACTATCTGAAATTAGTGTAATGAGTGCTCCCAGTGCCGCAAGTTGCCCAACGGTGAAGGTTACATTAGCATTGCCAGTGCAATTGGCTTTTATGGCAATTAGCTTATCCTTCCGTGCACCCAAAGGCCGGGGCAAACTTAAATAAGCCACTGCCCGCTGATTGGGGTTTGGCATACTCATCAGGATAAAGTAACGACCGATTGCATGTTTGATTTTGGCATCCTTTTTAAACCGTGCCAAGCGTTTTTTAATTTTCGATTTTTTAGACATTTGAATTAAATTTAAATTGTTTGTAAATACTCCTACCTGAGTACATGCAAATGTGAAATGATTTTTCTCCAATTTAGCGGCTTGGCACACTTAACCTATTTCTGTCACGAAATGCAAAAATCTTGCACGATTGGTAAAAATCTTGCATGATTGGTAAGCCTGTTTTTAGCAGTTTAAGCAGATAAATGAACTAAAAAAGTTCACAAAACGTCAAACTTTTGTTTGAAAAACAAAAAAGTGAATATATTTGACCCCCGAAATTCAACATTTCGATCATTGATTTTTAACCTTAAAAAAAGCGGAGACATTTGAAACACGTTTACTATTTCTGTTAAGCAAAATGTGATATGTGCCGGAGGAAACCCCGGCACCACAAAAAGCTTTACCATCATAAATAGCTAATTAATTAACGGTTTTAAAACTTCCGGCAATGGATAAAAATCAGAACTCAAGCGGAGCTTGGCTTTTGTCAGACCTCACCCTTAAACTTATTTCCTCGGGTAAAGAAAAGAAAACTTGGATTGTCTCCATTCCAAATATTCTTTTTTATAAATGTCATACCCATTATATAGATGTGTATTTTATCAGCAAAGAGCATCATATAGTGGTTACCATTTACAATTCAATGCGGGAAATGGAAATCCTGCTTGCAGACTATCCCTTTGTTCGCACTCATAATGCCTATATGGCGAATGAATCGCAGATTTCATTTTTTACAAAAAAGTATGCCCAGGTTGGCTCCTATAAAGTGCCTATTGCCCGCAACAGGTTTGAAGAAGTGGAAAAATATTTGCTGGAACGGAAGGCTGAGAATTAGTGCCTCATTTCGATGCTTTAAACAAAATTTCCTTTTCGCGTGCCGAAAGGCTATCATAGCCCGAGCGGGAAATCTTATCTAAAATGGCATCTATTTCCTCCTGATTGGCTTTTTTCTGAGCGTTATAATCTTCATCGGAAACGGAACGGCGATGCGTTACTTTCATTTTGGGTTTAGGCTTAAAAGAAAGTAGTCCTATTGCTTTGTCTATCCACGAACCGGGATAACTGCCTTGCAAAATCCGGGTGCCATACCACCACCCGAAAAGCGAACCACCCAAATGAGCAATGTGTCCGCCGGAATTGGTAGAATAGAGATAAACCAAATCAATCAGCACCAGAAAAGCGGTGATATACATCATCTTAACCGGTCCGGCTAAAAATAAATTCACAATTTGATGGGGATTGAGAACCGTTACGCAAACCAAACAACCCATCACACAAGCCGAGCAGCCGTAAGCAACGGCATTAAAACCCCCGCCCGAAAACTGCAACAGTAAATTTCCGCCCACTATAAAAGCGGCTACTCCGGCCATTCCCGACAGAAAGTAAACCCGATAAAAAATAGAATTGGTAACACGGCCAAATAGCAGGCTTCCACAGAAATTAAGCATCAGGATGTTCGACACCAAATGCATGGGGTCGAAATGAACGAAAATATGGGTTATGATAGTCCATGGTCTGAAAACCAAAGTGCCGAGGCTGGATGGCAAACAGAAATAATTAAGTACAAAACTGCGATATGCCTCATTCGAAGACATAACTGATGCCACCACCCCCGGTAGTAAAATCAACAGAAAAGCAGCAATATTGATGATAATGAGCCTAATGTAGGCATCACCATTTTGCCATTTTTTGCTTATATCGTTTTTGATGTCGGTAAACACGGGGAGTAATCAGTAGAGAGTAATGAGAAGAGAGAATTAGAAATTTAATCTATTTCCTCTTCGCGTTTCATATTCCAAATTCGTGCTGCTCTGAAAATTCCATACACAATCAGAGCAATGCCAATCATTACCTGATTTTGGAATTTATAGATGTTGGTTGCGGAAAGCATAATTCCACCACCTACATAAAACACCACCATAAAACAACTGAAATAGAAAATGTATTGTGAGCGGCGTGAGCGTAACATAGAAAATTTATTTAGAAACTATTTCTTCTCTGTAACATTCTCAGCATTCACTTCGTCTCTCAGGCGTTTAAATTCACTGTCGAAGAGGTTTTCGGAAATGTCGGCATCGTTGAGGAAGAAGTAGGTTTGCCCAAAGGAATACGCTATTTTCTTTAATCTGTAAACAGTGCCATCCACCTTAAAAGTATTCATAAACGTAGTTTTAGAACCTTCTTTGCTTGACGTAATTTCAAGGGTATTGGCTTTGCGTTTCTCTTTCAAAACAGCCAAATCCTCCTGCTTTTTACGCTCAGCTTCCTGTTGTTTCACTTTTTCGGCAGCAGCAAACTCTTCTTTCTCTTTCTTTTCTTTTTCTGCTAATTCCTGTTTGGCTTTATCTTCCTTTGCCCGTATTTCAGCCAATTTTTCTTCCTCAGCTTTTTTATCAGCATCTATTTTTGCTTTATATATAGAGTCTGCCACAAACTTGCCTCGTTCCCTTGCTTTTATTTCTAAATCTCTTGCAGCAGCCAATTCCTGACGACCTTTTTCGGCAGCGGCTTTCTTCGCCATTTCGGCTTCCAATTCCTGTTTTTTGGCGGCATCTTTCTGGCCGGCTATTTCGGCTTTTAAACGGGCTTGTTCTTCATCGGCCAATTTCCGCTTCTGATCTTCGGCAGCCTTTCGCTCGGCTTCTGTTTTGGCTTCGTTTGCTTTGCGGTCGGCCTCTTCTTTTAGACGTTTTAATTTATCTGCATCTTTGGCTTGGGCTGCCAGTTGAGCCTCCGAATCGCGTTGAGCTTTTGCGGTGCTGTCGGCTATGAATTTATTGCGGGCTGTTTCCTGCTTGAATTTATCCCGTTCGGCAGCCTGCTTTGCCGCAGCATCGAGCTTTTCCTGAGCATCTTTTTCCTTTTTCAAACGGGCATTTTCTTTCATTTCGGCCAATTCTTTAGACTTCTGGGCTTCTAAAACACGAGCTAAGGAATCTTTTGCTGCTTTGTCTTTTTTAGAAGCATCTCGTAAAGCCTGTTTTTCCAATTCGGCTTTCTTTTGCATTTCGGCAGCTTCTTCTAATTTTTTCTTTTCGGCATCGCTGCG
>CANJNG010000210.1 GCA_947475205.1 Bacteroidota bacterium | reverse complement strand
GTTGTTAAAGATATTACTAAAAAATGGGAAAAACCAATCTTAAATTGGAATCAAATTTCAATTCAATTAAACATCATTTTTACTGAAAGATTTAATCTAAACGAAATCTAACAAAAAATAAAAATGACACAGTTTATGTAACAAACCCCTTTTAAGCAGCATCAAACTTACTTCTAAGGTGAGATTTATTACTTCTGAAATACTATTTATTACTTCTAATCAACAAATTATTACTTATAAATTGAATTAACTTACTTATATGCTCATTAAACCTACTTCTGAACTGCGTTATATTACATCTGAACTACTATTTATTACTTCTATACTCACATAATTTACCTTTTTAGTCAGATGTTTGACCTTTTTGCTGAACTGATTTAGTTATTATGCTCCAACTTAAACGTTCCTCTAATGTTTCTTCACAAATCCAAAGCGGAGTCAGCTCTGCAAAAGAGAATGAAGTAAACCGAGCATTCCATTAAATAAATCCGCACAGTAAAACTTGCCCCCACATTACATTACATTTGCCTCCATTTTTACATATATATATAGTATCACAAAAGCACCCGTCAAATGCCAACTCAATCTAATCTTGTAGGAGGTTCCTTTCTCCTAAAAACTACCAGTCCAAACGATGTATTCATAGCCGAAGAATTTTCCGAAGAACAGAAAATGGTATTCGATCTCGTGAAAGATTTTATGCTTCGCGAAGTACACGGGATGGGGCTTGAAAAAGTAGCCACTCTCGATGCCGAAAAAGACCGCGACAAAGTCTTGGAGATATTCCGCAAAGCCAGCGAAACGGGTTTGTGTGGTGTTTCCATTGATGAACAATATGGTGGTATGGGGCTCGGCTTCAACACCGGATTGCTCTACACCGAAGCCCTTTCCCTCGGTTTCTCCTTCGCCACCACCATCGGTTGCCAAACCTCCATAGGCTCCTTGCCCATAGTATGGTATGGAAACGAAGAGCAAAAAGCAAAATACCTTCCCAAGATTGCCACCGGCGAATTAGCCTGTTCCTATTGCCTCACTGAACCCAGTGCTGGCTCCGATGCAAATAGCGGCAAAACAAAAGCCGTTCTTAATCCCGAAGGAACACATTACCTTTTGAACGGACAAAAAATGTGGATAACCAACGGCGGTTTTGCCGACCTATTCATTGTCTTTGCCAAAATGGACAACGACGAAAAGCTTTCAGCCTTTATTGTAGAGAAAGCTTTCGGTGGCATCGAGCTGGGCAAAGAAGAGAAAAAGATGGGCATAAAAGCATCCAGCACTGTGCAGGTATTTTTCAATAACACACCCATACCCAAAGAAAATCTCTTAGGCGAACGCGGGAAAGGCTTCAATATGGCTTTGAATATTCTCAACAGCGGACGGATTAAGATTGCTGCCGGTGGAGTAGGGGGGATGAAGTTTGGATTAGAGAAGGTGATAGACTATGCCAACCAACGCATACAGTTCGGAGTACCCATTGCAAGCTTCGGAGCCATCAAACAAAAGATTGGCAAAATTGCTTCCACCGCCTTCGTCCTCGAATCTGGCGTTTACAGGGTAGGTGCCGATGTGGACAAAAAGCACGATGAACTTTTGAAAAGTGGAAGTAGTGGTAATGAAGCCAAAATAAACGCCATGCGTGAATATGCCATTGAATGTGCTGTAATGAAAATTCACGGTTCCGAAGCAATGTGTAGTACCGCCGACGAGTCAATCCAAATTTTTGGTGGAATGGGATACTCGATGGAAACAGGAGTGGAAATGGCTTACCGCGATGCCCGGATTACCAAAATATACGAAGGCACAAACGAAATCAACCGTATGCTTTCCCTCGCCGAGTTTTATAAACGGGCTTTTCAAACCAAAGAGCTGAAAATTAGAGAAGCTGGAAAAGAAATACCGATGAACGTGCTGAAAAACATTAATCCTTTTGGTGGAAATGGTTTCTTAGAGCCCGAATTCCAATTTGTAGAAAACCTCAAAAGTGTCTTTATGATAATTACAGGTTCTGCTGGCGGAAAACTAAAAGCTAAATTGGTTGAAGAGCAAGAAATCGTGATGAACCTCGCCGACATCTTGGCAATGGCTTTCATCACCGAATCGGCCTTCTTGCGGGTAAAGAAACTTAGCACTATGCCCGGCATCAGCAAAGCTGACCTCGACATCAAAACCAAAATGGCACAATCTTATTTATATGATGCCTTAGATATTGCCCGCACCGCCGCCGCAAACGCAATTGATAGCTACGCCGATGGAGCAAGCAAATGGGCAGTTAAACGAGTGATAAAAAGTCTTTTGAAGCCTTACAACATAAACCCAAAAGACACCCGCCGTGCTGTAGCCGATTTTGTGTTGGAAAAAGGGAAATTGTAAGCGATACAAATATTTTCAATTTCAAACAATAATCTTTCGCTTTTTGCGTTATAGCATATATACAAAAACTTAAATGGACAAAATAAACATTCTCTGGGCCGACGACGAAATAGATTTGCTCAAACCGCATATTCTCTTTCTTAAGGAAAAAGGCTATAACGTAAAAACTGTAACTAATGGCGATGATGCTTTCGAACTCGTAAAAGGAGAGCACTTCGATATTGTTTTTTTGGATGAAAACATGCCTGGCGTTTCAGGTCTAGAAACTCTGAGCCAAATCAAACAACTTGATTCAACCCTACCAGTTGTGATGATTACTAAAAGCGAAGAAGAGTCAATTATGGAAGATGCCATCGGCTCAAAAATTGCCGATTATCTAATCAAGCCCGTAAATCCAAACCAACTGCTACTTACCCTAAAAAAGAACCTTGATCATAAACGCCTCATCCGCGAAAAAACAAATAGCGGTTATCAGCAAGAGTTTCGTCAAATTGGAATGAATCTTAGCGACAGACTCAACTTTGAGGAATGGGTTGAGATGTATAAAAAACTTGTTTTTTGGGAACTCGAAATTCACGGCAATAAAGAAGGTATGGCCGAAATTTTGGATATGCAAAAGAGCGAAGCCAACAATTTGTTCAGTCGATTTATCGAACGCAACTATATTAATTGGCTTAACGGGAAGGATTCAAATCCTCCCGTTATGAGCCATACTTTATTTAAGAAGAAAATCGTTCCAGTTCTCGATTCCGAAGAAAGTGTGTTTGTGGTGGTGATTGACAATTTACGCTTCGACCAATGGAAAGTAATTCAACCGGTGGTGAACGAGCTTTTCCGCACCGAAGAAGAAGACATCTTCTATAGCATATTGCCCACCGCTACCCAGTATGCCCGTAATGCAATCTTCGCCGGATTGCTCCCTTCCGAAATCGAAAAGCGTTTCCCGAAAATGTGGCTCAACGATGAAGATGAAGGCGGAAAGAATCAGTTTGAGGCTGATTTCCTCGCCGACCAGCTAAGACGACTAAATCGAGATGTGAAACACAGCTACACCAAAATCACAAACCACAATGCCGGAAAGAAGTTAGCAGAAAGCGTTTCGAACCTGATGCAAAATAAACTTAATGTTATTGTTTATAATTTTGTTGATATGCTCAGCCATTCCCGCACCGATATGGATGTAATCCGCGAACTGGCTGATGATGAAACCGCATATCGAAGTATCACCCTAAGCTGGTTTAATCACAGTCCACTTTGGGATATTTTCCAGCAAATAGCAGCCAAAAAAGCTACCCTAATAATCACTACCGATCACGGGACTATTCGGGTAAAAAATGCATCCAAACTCGTTGGCGACAGAACAGTAAATACAAACCTTCGCTACAAACAGGGTCGCAATATGCAATGGCAGAAAAACGATGTTATGGAGGTTAAGAATCCTTCCGATGCATTTCTGCCCAAGCAGAATATTAGTTCAGCATTTGTGTTTGCCAAGGGCGATAATTTCTTTGCCTATCCTAATAACTACAATCATTATGTCAATCACTACAGAGATACTTTTCAACATGGAGGAATTTCTTTGGAAGAAATTCTTATTCCATTTGTGGTTTTAAAAGCGAAGTAACATTTGGTTTTTTGACAGTGTCATAATGTAAATCTAAAAACAGGTTTAGTATTTCAGCAATAAATATTGTTGCAAATAATTGGGTGCAATATTGGATTGCAAGCATATAAATTTTCACATGTGCTTTTTTTGAAGGTTAATTTGAATTACATTTCCTGCCCTTTTTTATAAATTATATTTTAACCCAATCGGGGTTAATTGTCGTTTTTCTTAATCTTGGTCATTCAATTTTATTTGATTTTTTATTCCTGCCGTTAGTCGAATATTACAACTGTAAATTTGTTATTT
Source organism: Bacteroidota bacterium (assembly GCA_947475205.1). Taxonomy (GTDB): domain Bacteria; phylum Bacteroidota; class Bacteroidia; order JAIBAJ01; family JAIBAJ01; genus JAIBAJ01. Next base: position 238 of record CANJNG010000210.1, on the reverse strand, counting down.
TGTCAATAACTTGTTAGTAATATTTTTTTGATACTGCTCAGGTCTTCCCATTCAAAACACTATTGTTTACAGCGTTTTCAAGCTGTTTGCGGGTCAGCGTCAAAAGTTGGGGAGTAAAAGATAAAAGTCTACATTTATGGTTTAAATATAATCCCCATTCTACCTACATTTTTCAATGAAGTATTTCCAAGCGAGATAATCGCCTACTTCGATATAACCCACCATCAAGTTTTGTGTT
>CANJNG010000209.1 GCA_947475205.1 Bacteroidota bacterium | reverse complement strand
TACATCCACAAAACCTAATTAAAATATTAAGCTACTTTCGCACACCCTTAGCATTTATAAATAAACCGCCATTTCATTGAAGAAAACCGCTATAATTAGTTTCGTATTTAAGCTGATAATTGTTGGTGTATCGTTTTATTTCATCTTCCGGCAAATATTTTACAAGCAGGAACTTGACCAAATAAAGGCCGGATTCGCTGCAATGATAACCAGCCGAATAGACTATTTAAAGCTATCGGTTGTGTTCTTTTTAATGTTTATAAACTGGGCCTTAGAAGCACAGAAATGGCGGCTCTTGGTAGTGAAATACGAGAATATTTCATTCTGGGCCGCTTACGAGGCCATTTTTACAGGAGTAACTATCAGCCTCTTTACACCAAACCGTATTGGAGAATATGCCGGTCGGATTTTCCACCTCGAAAACGCCGATTTAATTAAAGCATCCTTAGCATCCGTTATAGGTAGTATAGCCCAATTAATTGCTAGTTACATATTTGGAATTCTAGGTTTACTTTATCTCTATCCCGTATATTTTAGTTCCTTAAACCTAATAACCCCTACAAAGTATTTCATTATTGTCATTATTGTCATTATTGGTATAATAGTATCGGTAGTGCTATTCCTCAATTCTTTCATTTTCACAGCAATTATTAATAAAATCAGCGTGCTGGGTAAGCTAAGAAAGTATGGCAAAATATTTTCCTATTACACTAAAAATGAATTAATGGTATTGCTTTCGCTTAGTTCCCTTCGCTATTTAGTATTTAGCGTTCAGTATTATTTACTGCTTCGTATTTTTGAGGTAAATATTCCGGTTTTTGATGGCTTTATGATGGTGTTTGCAGTATTTTTAGTTTTAGCTATAATTCCAACTATATCCATAGCCGAATTGGGCATCAGGGGCTCGGTTGCTTTATTTTTCTTTGGCTTGATTTCGGGCAATTCACTGGGGATTATCACTGCCTCGTTTGCTCTCTGGCTAATTAATTTAGCCTTGCCAGCCATAATTGGTAGTTTATTTGTGTTCAATTTGAAATTATTCCGAAAAAGCAAACACTATTTGGATGAGTGAGTTATGCTGGATAAGCCTTTTCTAAAATTTATTTTCGATTTTGCATAATAAAGTTTGAAAAGAACCGTTATAGATATATAAATTCAAAATAAATTTGCAAATGAAAAAAAATTACTCTTCAAACCCAAGTAGCGAAACTTCCAAAAACAGCCAATCTCATGGCCATTCAATCGATGATAGCTTAGAGCTTTCAGCCGAGGAAAAAAAGATGCTTGATTCAGCTTTGGAGTCCCCTTCGGATGACACTATTTCGGCCATTTTAAATTACAGCAAAACCACCGAATTTAGGAAAACTAAGGGTGGTGCTGATTTTAAACGGAATAAAAATTAGGAGGACAAGGGGCGTAATCCTGCTGCATTTACCTTCGCCCTGTGATTAATCCTCGTCTGATTTCCATTGCCGATTACACCTACGATTTGCCATCGGAGCGAATCGCCCAGTTTCCATTAGATTTTAGAGATAAATCGAAACTGCTGCGGTATTCCAATAAAGTTATTGATACCCACTCTTTCAGGGAATTACCTGATTTGCTACCCGCTAAATCGTTGATTGTACTGAACAACACTCGGGTAATAAAGGCTCGGCTATTGTTTAAAAACAGCACCGGCGGACAAATAGAACTGTTTTTGCTCGAACCTTTGAATCAAACTATGGAAGAAGGCTTGGAAAATAGAAAAAGAACTGTTTGGAAAGTAATGGTGGGAGGAATGAAGAAATGGAAAGAAGAGGAAATAAATTTAAAGAACACTCATATAAATTTAACTGCACGAAAAATAGCAATCAGCGATAATGTTGCAGAAGTGGAGTTTTCGTGGACTCCTGCACACATTAATTTTGAAACCGTATTGGAGCTTTTGGGCAACACGCCTTTGCCGCCTTATATGAAACGTGAGGAACAGTTGGCAGACGCTACCAGATATCAAACCACTTACAACAAAACCTCAGGGTCGGTGGCGGCTCCCACAGCAGGATTGCATATTACACCTGAGGTGCTGAGTAAACTAACTGAAAAGGGAATTCAGCGGTGTGAACTGACCCTGCACGTTGGAGCTGGAACATTTTTGCCTGTGAAAAGCGACACCATGGATGGCCACACTATGCATGCCGAAACAATTGAAGTGAGTATAGAGGCTATAGAGCAAATAAGGAATCAATTCGGGCAGTCAATTGTTTGTGTGGGTACTACTTCAGCTCGAACACTAGAATCGCTATATTGGATTGGAGTGAAGATTTTGACCAAACAAATTATGTTCCCCACCGATATTAGTCTAAACCAGTGGGAATGTTATGATTTGCCTCAAGATTATAGTTCCGAAGAGGCTTTCGATACTCTTATAAATTTCCTCAATAAACATAAACAGACTAAACTTATTGGTCAAACCCAAATAATTATTGCTCCCGGTTACACGTTTAGGGTACTCACTGCTCTAATGACCAATTTTCATCAACCCAATAGCACTTTGCTTTTGCTTGTAGCTGCCTTTATAGGCCATGATTGGAAAAAGATTTACGATTATGCCCTCCAAAACGATTACCGATTTTTGAGCTATGGCGATAGTTCGTTGCTGATTCCTTGAAAGATTTTAGACATTAGATTTTAGATTAGCTGACGCAGGAATATCTTACATCCAACATCTATTGTCTAAAATCCAATATCTAAAGTCCAACATCTAATATCTAAAGTCTAATAACTCCTTACATTCGCCCCATAAAAAACTCCCCCCTTGAATAGGAAACATTTATTTCCCCTGCTGATTGGCCTTTTATCCATTGGCCTAATTACTCAAAGTTGCAAATACGATTTGGGAAATGCTTCGTGGGAAAGTGATTTGTTAGCCCCATTAGCACATGGCACCTTGCGGATGCGTAACCTCATTCCCGATACACTGCTCGAAACACAGGGCGACGGCAGCTTGAAATTGGTGTATGAAAAGAATTTGGTTGGGATACCTTTAGATAGCCTGTTGCAGTTACCCGATACTCCGATAGTGAATGCGTTGAGTATTCCGTTTTCTTATGTTGTGCAACCTGGAGCTGATTTCTGTTCGCTTGGTGCATGTCCCGCATCCTTTGTTCGGTTTAATTTAAAAGATGCTCAGGTTACCTATATACGAATGAAAAGTGGTTTGATTAAAATGAAGGTTACAAATACACTTCCAACAAAAGTTATTGTTACATATGGAATTCCTTCGGCAAAGAAAGACGGAGTTGAGTTCAGCACCCAAAAAACTGTTGAAGCCAGTTCGGTAACCGAATTTGAGTTTGATATGACCGGTTATGAAATGAATATGAAGGGTCCCAATAACAATTCATATAATATGTTGGTAACAACTTTCGCTGCCATTACAGACCCCAATGGTCCAGCGGTTAGTCTTCCGGCTAACACGGCTTTCTTAACCATAGAAAATACCTTTTTCGACCTTGTTCCCGATTATGCCAAAGGCTATATGGGAAGCCAGCATACCGTTATTGGGCCGAAAGAAAGCGGCGTTGAACCATTAAGCAAATTAATTTCGGGGAGTTTGATGACCGAATCGGTTAAGATTGGCTTGGAACTTCGCAATGGAGTAGGGGCCGATATGCGGTTTACGCTGCTAAAGCTGGATGGTCGCAATGCCTACAACGGATTAGTAGTTCCTTTTACTCACCAAATAATTGGCAATCCAATAAACATAACCCGTGCTCAGGATTTGGGTTATGCCAGCAATCCATCGGTGTATAATTATGAAATGAATTACACCAATTCAAACCTAAAAGCATTTATTGAGAACCTGCCGGGCTTTTTCAATTACCATGTAGATGTGGCTCTTAATCCCCTTGGGAATATTAGCGGTGGTAACGATTTTATATATTCTACCAGCGAACTGGCCGCTAACCTAAAAGTGGAGATGCCACTTAACTTCAATGCCGGAAACCTTGGGCTTTTAGATACTATTGATTTCAGCACTACTTCCGATTTCTTAGACAAGTTTAAAGGCGGGGCATTGAAAGTGTATGCCGATAACGGCTTTCCACTCGAAGCCGAAGTAAAACTTACGCTACTCGATACCTTTTTTCAGCCTTTGGATGAACTCATTGGTCAGGGGGTTATAGCATCGGCGGCTGTGGGTGCCGATTTAAAGGTGTCGGAGCATAAGAGCAGTGTGGTAACTGTTCCCGTAGCGGTCACCAAAGCTGAGAAGCTAAAGCAAGCCAAGCACATTGCGGTGAAACTTCGATTTAACTCCCCTGTGGCTGGGCAGCTTATCAAGATTTACGACAGCTACTACATTGATGTGAGGATAGTGGCTGATGTAACGGTAGAATTGTAGGGGCAGAAAATTTTCTGCCCAATTAGTAAAAGATATTATGACGGTTTAAGAGAAATAGATTTAGCATGGTAAAGAAAATATTAAAGGCATTTAAAATAAGCGAGGTGAGGGCAACAATTATCCTGCTTCTCATTATGCATTACTCCTTACTC
>CANJNG010000208.1 GCA_947475205.1 Bacteroidota bacterium | reverse complement strand
CCACTAACGCAAACGCCGAGTCCTTTAACTCCAAAATAAAACATTTTAGAGCGAATCTAAGAGGTGTAACAGATGTCAAATTCTTCCTCTTTAGACTTGAAAAATTGTTCGCATAAATCATTTGCTCCCCAGAAAATAAGTCTGACCCGCTATCCCCCTTATAAAGTGAGAGCTATAGAGGATTTAAACAAGAATTGAAGTTTTTAAATCGAACTGATTTGAAGTTTATGCTGGCATTAAATATGAATGAACTAAAAATGCCCATAAAGCCCCAAATTTATTGCCGCATCTACAATTATGGAGAATCGGTGGGTCTGCTCGCCGTTTCTCCTTTACATTTGCCCAATGCTGAAAGAAACAATCTCTCGCCTCACCGATGTTTATTTCAATGAATTAGTAAGCGTTCGGCGGCATTTGCACCAAAACCCCGAGCTTTCGTTCGAGGAATATAAAACCTCTGCCTATATTCAATCCAAACTTACCGAATGGGGAATTTCCTTTCAGGCCGGGATAGTTAATACCGGAATAGTAGGCATAATTGAAGGAGAAAATCCGGCATCGAGAATAGTTGCATTGCGTGCAGATATTGATGCCCTGCCTATTCAGGAAGAAAATGAGGTGGAGTATAAATCGGTAAATGCTGGTGTGATGCACGCTTGTGGACACGATGTGCATAGCACTTGCCTGTTAGGGGCAATCAAAATCCTTAATGAAACCAAGGCCGATTGGGAAGGAACAGTAAAATTTATCTTTCAGCCGGGCGAAGAAAAACTCCCCGGCGGAGCTTCCTTAATGATAAAAGAAGGTGTTCTAGAAAACCCTAAACCGCAAGCTATTTTGGGGCTTCACGTTTTACCGCAAATGGAAACAGGATTTTTAGGATTCAAATCAGGAATGTTTATGGCCTCCACCGATGAAATTTACATTACTTTAAAAGGAAGGGGAGGCCACGCTGCCATACCTCAATCGGTTATAGACCCGGTGCTAATGTCGGCTTATGTGCTTACAAGTTTGCAGCAGGTTGTAAGCCGAAACGCTTCACCAATTGTACCATCGGTGCTTTCGTTCGGGAAAATAATTGGCAATGGTGCCACCAATGTTATCCCCGATACCGTGAAACTTGAAGGCACATTCCGAACCTTCGATGAAAAGTGGAGAACCGAGGCTCACAAGCGAATTGAAACTATCTGCCATTCGGTGTCTGCTTCGTTTGGCGGAAGTTGTGATGTAGAAATAAGGAAGGGCTATCCGTTCTTGGTAAACGATGAAAGACTAAACGATGAAGTGCAAATGCTATCGGGTGAAATATTAGGCAATGATAAAATCCTTCCGCTCGAAACCCGCATGACAGCTGAAGATTTTGCCTACTATTCCCAAATTGTTCCAGCCTGTTTCTTCAGATTGGGCACAGGGAACCTATCCCAAAACATATGCAGTGGCATTCATACTTCAACGTTCAATATTGATGAAGAAGCCATTAAAGTGGGGGTGAAGGCAATGGCTTATGCTGCGGCAAAAATCAATACTTAGCGGCAACCTTACTGTGCAATTCTTTAATGCTTCGTAATAGCCAAAGCGGCCACACTAATAGTCACATCATCTCCGGTTACGGTGCGAATACTGTTTATGCAAGCCGACAAAGTTGCTCCGGTAGTTAGCACATCGTCCACCATTAAAATATGCTTGGATGCTTGCAGGGTTGGTTGGTAAACAAACACATCTTCTACGTTTTCCGAACGGGCAAACATTCGCTTTTTGGTTTGGGTTTCAGTAAACGTTTTTCGAATCAGACTTTTAGCGTCCAGCTCCACATTTAGTGCTTTGGCAATGCCACTCCCAATATTCTCTGCTTGATTGTAGCCTCGGCGTTTAAGCTTGTCGGGGTGCAGAGGAACCGGAATAATCAAATCTACATCCTGAAACAACACACTATCGCCCAATTCCTGTCCGTACCAATTACCCACCACATTCCCCACTTCTTTTTGGCCTTTGTATTTCATCTGGTGAATCATAGCCTGCACATCCGTACTTTTCTTATAATAGTAATAAGCCGCTGCACTTCTGATTAAGCACTTTCCCCAAAACAGTTTACTCGCCGGATTATCCGAAAATTTGTGGAAGTTGGTTTTAGGTAAAGAATTTCTGCACAGCCCGCAAACGCTCTCTTCATTCCGAAACAAAGTGCCGCCACAAGCCGAACAATATTCGGGATAAGCAATGCTGACAAAGCCTTCGGCGTAGCGTTTAAGGGTGTTTAGCAGCATTTTTCTGTCAGTAATTGCTAGCAAATATAGGCAGAAAATTAAACTACTTATTATTGAAATAGGTTTAATCGCATTGCCTATTTTTCAAAAGTCAATGAATTTGGAAGCATTAATAAAAACGGTATAGACTTTTCATAATTCAATGCTTCATAAAACAAGCCTAACCTTGCCAAGTTTTTGTAATATTCAGTTACGTTTTTGTAATAGTATTTTTCAGACTTGATATACCAAGCTCTTTGCCCTAACTTCTCTGCTAAAAACCATTTTTCCAACAAACGAGCAATCCTGCCATTGCCATCGCCAAACGGGTGAATATTTACAAAAGCCAAATGAATAAACGAAGCATAATAAAACACTTCATCAATGGTTAATTTTTGTTCTATCAAAACTTCAATTTCATCCAAAAGCTGATTGTAAAGTTTATCTACTTTAGATAAAGGTGCTGCTTCATATTGTATTCGGCCTGTTTTATGTTCCATTACAAGCATCTCAGTTTTTCTAATCACCCCTTGCTGTGTTTGGGGCAGAAGGTGTTCAGCAATGAGTTTGTGAGCTTTTAAGAAATTGCCTTGATTCAGGTTATTTTCATTAGCAAAAAGGTAGGCTTGATATAATTCATTTGGCTTTTCGATGAGTTCGGGCAAATATTCTACATTCAGCATTTTGTGCTTTACATAACTATCTACCTCCATTTGTTCACCTTCTATTTTTGAAGACGACATAACGGAAACAGAAGTGTAAAAAGTAAAACTATGCGGTTCTAATTCTATTTGTTCAATAGCCAAAAACTCGGCTTGAATATGCACATCGAACATAGATTTCCAATGCTTAAAGTGCCCGCGTTTTATTAAGTTGGTCATTTGTCTGATGTGTACTTACTAGGTATGCTCAACCTTTCAACACCTGCGAATCATAAAAGCAACTTCTGCAAAGCGGCTCGTAGGCATCGGTTTCGCCAAGTAAAACTAAATTTTCACTAGCCGAAGTACGATGGCTATGATTAGCCAGGTTTCCACATTTTACACACACGGCATGAACTTTCGTAACGTATTCGGCCATGGCCATCAATGCAGGCATCGGGCCAAACGGATTTCCCAAATAATCCATATCCAAACCCGCAACAATCACTCGAATACCTTCATTGGCCAATTTCTGGCAAACAGCAGGTAGGTTATCATCGAAGAATTGAGCTTCATCAATTCCCACCACTTCCACTTCGTTGGCTAAAAGTAAAATTTGCTCGCTGCCCGGCACCGGTGTGGACTGAATAGCGTTGGCATCGTGGCTCACTACTCGGGTTTCATCATAGCGAGTATCAATTTCGGGTTTGAATATTTCTACCCGCTGTTTGGCAAAGTTAGCTCGCTTCAATCGTCGGATAAGTTCTTCGGTTTTGCCCGAAAACATAGAGCCGCAAATTACCTCAATCCAACCATGGCGTGGATTGTAGTGTCGGGTGTTTTCTAAAAACATAAAAAGTAGAGTGTTTAAAAGTTTCCGCAATGGGCATTTTGCGGTACGGGGCAAAACTATAAAATAGCAGTCTGAAATTCACGCTTTATTTCCTAACAAAAGATGCACACCAAAAACACCTTGCAGCAAATTCGCTACAAACTAAATCATGCACTGCACATAATTAGCCGCATTGAAAAATCCGAAGGGGTTGAACCCATTGATGTGGACAGCCTTTTGCAGGAACTTCGCGATGCGTATAATAAAACCTATCAACTGGGCTGGGAAGAAGACAATACCGGCGACCACGATCAGCATAAATTGGCCGTAGTTCACGATACTGAGGAGAATAAACAGGAAATGCCTGTGCTGAAAGTAGAAGCACAGAAAGAAGTAGACGCGGTGACTGAAGTTCCAACAGAGGAAGAGATTTCTACCGATGATGTTCAAGGAATTGCAGAAGAAGTGAAAGAAGAACCGTATCAAACCGAAGAATCGGAAGAAGATTTAGTGTTGGATACAAATGAAGAAGAGGATTTTGAGGACGAGGTGCCAATGGCAGCAGAACTCGATACCGAAGACTTTATTGTTTCAGATGAAGATGTGGAATTACCCTTTGACGAGCAGCCCGAACCAGAATTAGAAATTGTAGATGAAACGGAGGATACAGAAATCAATGTGGAGGAAGAAGAAATTTCTGCTCCCGAAATCGTTGAACCTGAACCCGAAGTGCTTGAAGAAAAGCCTGAATCCATTGTAGTGCGACCCGAAATTCCAAGCATTAAAATAGATACCAACCATCCGCCCATTTCCGACATTCGCACAGCATTAAGCATAAACGATAAGTTTTCTTTATCCAATAAACTATTTAACGGAAATGGAACCGCCTTTAATCT
>CANJNG010000207.1 GCA_947475205.1 Bacteroidota bacterium | reverse complement strand
TGCTGAGCCATGCTTCTTATCGTTGTCGTAAGTGATTTCAGAGATTAGTACCCGGCTGTAGGAATAGGTTTTCCATAAACCCATCTTACGATTATACATATCTCTACAGTTTCGGTGTCGATCTTTCACATCCATAAACTGAGGACGCTCACAACTGTAAGCCTCCTGCGGCGTATTGGCATCCTGACCCCAAGCCAACAAAGGAAAAACAATAAAATAAAGAACGTTCGATATATACTTCAATTCCTTTGTCATTCGGTGCTTAGACTGCAAAAGTAGTGCTAATGTTTCGCCCTACTTCAATTAAGACACTTTCAGTAACGGAAGGAATGCTAATTCAATTTTTTAATTCCTCAAAATTTTCCCTGATGTTAGTAGGCTTTGCATTCTTTCCAAGGTTTTCTTTTCACCGCAGAGAGATAGAAAAGCTTGACGCTCCAATTCCAACAAATACTGCTCACTTACTTCAGTTGCAGCACTCAAGTCGCCGCCACACATTACAGTTCCCAATTTTTCGCTAATCTTTTTGTCGTGTTCCGAAATATATCCGCCCGAGAACATAGAATTTGCTCCGGCATAGAACATACCTAATGCTGCACGACCAAGAACTTTAATATCTGTGCGTTGAACTGGTTTAACATAACCTTCAGTCAATTCCAACACAGCTTTCTTAGCTTCTGCTATCTGACGATCCTTGTTAATTACAACAATGTCACGGCCTTGTTTCAAAATTCCTAGTTCAAATGCTTCGCTTGCCGATGTTGACACTTTAGCCATTCCGATTCCGAGGTAACGGTTTTTCAATACATCCACCAATAATCCATCAGCAGTATAATCATCGGAAGCACGAAGGATATATTCCTTTGTTCCACCACCGGCAGGTATAACGCCGATACCAAACTCCACCAAACCTATATAAGATTCAGCAGCAGCAACCACTTTATCAGCGTGAAGTACCAATTCGCAACCACCACCCAATGTCATTCCATGCGGAGCAACTACAACTGGGATTGAAGAATAACGAACACGCATTACAGTGTCTTGGAATGTTTTGATGGCAAAATATAATTCATCCCATTCTTGCTCAACGGCCAACATAAATATCATCGCAACGTTTGCACCAGCCGAGAAATTTGCTCCTTGGTTACCAATTACTAAACCTTTCCAACCTTCTGTTTCAGCAATTGTGATGGCTTTGTTTATTCCTTCAATAACTTCACCACCAATTGAGTTCATTTTAGTGTGGAATTCCAAATTCAAAACACCATCGCCAATATCGAACAAGGTAGTTCCGCTATTTCCCCAAACTTTGTTGGTTTTGCGAATATTGTCAAGATTGATTAAGCTTTCTGTTCCGGGAATTACTTTGTACGATTTTGAAGGGATATCATAGAAAAGCCTTTTGCCGTTTTCAGTTTTATAGAACGAAGTAAATCCGGCAGCCAGCATATCATAAACCCATTGTGCAGGTTTATTACCGCTTGCTTCCATATTCTTAGTTACTTCAGCTACGCCTAATGCATCCCAAGTTTCAAACGGGCCTAATTCCCAACCGAATCCGGTGCAAAGAGCTTGGTCGATGCGATAGGTTTCATCAGATATTTCAGGAATACGGTTTGAGCAATATGCAAAGTTTCCGTGGAAGATATTGCGATAGAATTCTCCGGCTTTGTCAGTCCCGGCGTAAAGCACTTTAGTACGTTTACGCAAATCTTCAACTGGTTTAGCCGCTTTCAGAGTTGGGAAATCAACTTTTACAGATGGCTCATACTCCAATGTTTTAAGATTTAAAGCTAGAATTTGTTTCTTGCCACCATCCTTCACTTGTTTAAAGAAACCTTGACCTGCTTTAGTTCCAATCCATTTATTTTCCACCATTTTGGAAACATAGCTTGGAAGGGTAAATAATGCATGCTTTTCATCATTCGGACAATTGTCGCGAAGACCGTTGGCAACGTGCACTAACGTATCTAAACCTACAACATCGCAAGTACGGAACGTAGCTGATTTTGGACGGCCTAAAACTGGACCGGTTAGTTTATCAACTTCTTCAACAGTCAAATCCATTTGTTCAACCAAATGAAACAAAGCCATGATAGAAGCTACACCGATACGGTTGGCGATGAATGCAGGAGTATCTTTACATAATACGGTTGTTTTTCCTAAGAAACGGTCGCCGTAGTTCATCAAAAAGTTTACAACTTCTTGGTCAGTTTCAGGTGTTGGGATAATTTCCAACAAACGCAAATAACGAGGCGGATTGAAGAAGTGGGTTCCACAAAAGTGGCGGCGGAAATCTTCGCTGCGACCCTCTGTCATCAAGTGAATAGGAATACCTGAAGTGTTAGAAGTGATTAATGTTCCGGGTTTGCGGAATTTCTCCACTTTCTCGAACACTAATTTTTTGATATCCAAGCGTTCAACCACTACTTCAATTACCCAGTCGGCATCGGCGATAAGGTTCATGTTATCATCGAAGTTTCCTGTTTTTACACGGTTTACTACTTTCTTGTTGTAAACTGGTGAAGGATTGGTTTTGAGTGCAAAAGCCAAAGCATCGTTCACCAAACGGTTACGAAGTTTTGGATTCGACTTTTCTTCTTCCTTTAAATCGAAAGGAACAATGTCGAGGAGAGTTACTTCCAAACCGATGTTTGCACAATGCAAAGCGATTCGGCTACCCATTACCCCCGAACCCAATACGGCTACTTTTTTAATTACCCGGCGGTCGGCTTTGGTTACTGATGTGCCTGATGTGGCGGCACTTGTTAATGTTTCCATTTTGAGAGATATAAGATTTTAGATATTGGACGTTAGATTTTAGAATTTAGATGTCGCCAAATTTTTATTGTCAATTATTAAATATCAATTGCTCTGCGTTTGCTTTGTTTTTAAGATTTAGCTCTACAGTTATTCGTTCACGGGCTAAGAGGTCTTTATTGTTGGCAATATTATTAATTTGTTCGATAACCTCAAAGAAAATTCCTAAGTTTTCAGTGGGGATATTTTCACGAAGCAGTTTATTAAATGCTTTTACAGCAGCTTTGGACATTTCACGCTTTTGCTTACCTTCCTCGGTGAGAAAAATCCGTACCACACGTTTATCCGTATCAGATATTTTGCGGTAAACCAAGCCTTTATCTTCAACAGTTTTGAGCATACGAGATAAACTCCGTGGTTCCATCCCTATATTTGATGCAATTTTGGTGGCGGGAGTCCCGTTTTCCTCATCTATATTAATAAGTACATAACCAAGCGATGCACTCATGTCATAATCAACCCCTGCAGCATTGTACATGCGGGAAATGGCGTGCCAGCTTGTCTTTATATTAAAGCAAACTGTGTCTTTGGGCGATAACCTTCTGTTGGAAGCCATTTTGAATTACGCACCAAAATTAGAATAATATTCTGCACGCCGACTATTATTTGAAAGAAATATCTGCATGCATAACAATTAAAATATGTTAATGTAATGGTTTATAGTGAAATAAAATTCGATTACTTATCAATGGACACTATAGATTTCAAATGAATATAAAGGCAATGAGGACATTATGGATCGGGATAATGCCAAATAATCAAAAGATTATTGCAGGTTTAGTATCCAATCTACTTTTGTTGAAGTTTTAGTCTGTAAGCTTAACATATATGCTAGTTTTCTTATCTATTTTGATTTTAACACCACTTTCGGTGTACGCTTTTATGCAACAACCCAAGTTTGGGAAACTGCCATCGGGTGAACGATTAGAGCGGGTTAAACAATCACCTAACTATCGAAACGGCTCTTTTCAAAATCTTAGTCATACTCCCGATTTAACCGAAGGGGTTAGCTATTTCAAAGTAATGAAGCAGTTCTTCCTTGAAAAAAACAGCAGGGTTGAACCTTTGCTCCATATCCCATCTACAAAAACAGATTTGCTGAATTTAGACCCGGCAAAAGATGTGTTGGTCTGGTTTGGGCATTCCTCCTATTTCATGCAAATTGATGGCAAACGCATTTTGGTGGACCCGGTATTAAGTGGTGCTGCATCGCCGGTGGCCTTTTCGATAAGGGCATTTAACGGTAGCGATGCTTACACCCCAGCGGATATTCCTGAAATCGATTACCTGTTTATTTCGCACGACCATTGGGATCATCTGGATTACGACACCATCAAAAAATTAAAACCCAAAATCAAAACTATTATTTGCGGGCTTGGTATTGGCGAGCATTTTGAATATTGGGGCTTCGATAAGAAGAATATAATTGAAAGGGATTGGAATGAGGACATTTTGCTCGACATTGGTTTTTCTGTGCATACAGTTCCGGCAAGACACTTTTCGGGCAGAGGATTTACCCGCAACAAAGCTCTATGGACTGCATTTGTACTGCAAACGCCAAGCATGAAAATCTTTATTGGTGGTGATGGCGGCTACGATACACACTTTACTGACATAGGAAATAAGTTTGGCGAATTTGATTTGGCCATTATTGAAAATGGCCAATACGATTGGAAATGGAAATACATCCATTTTATGCCCGGTGAAAATGTAAAAGCCGCTAAAGAGCTAAAAGCAAAACGAGTGTTTCCGGTGCATTCCAGTAAATTTGCACTGGCCAATCACGCTTGGGACGAACCTTTAAGGAAGTTT
>CANJNG010000206.1 GCA_947475205.1 Bacteroidota bacterium | reverse complement strand
CTCATTGAGTTTTTTATCAAAAACTGGGGCTATACTCAACTAATAGTGTTTTTTATTTACTTTTTAGGACTTTTTGGCACGATGTTTTATATTACCCATAAATTTAAGCAACCTTTGCAGCCTAAATCAAAGTAATTTGAAACAATACATCAATGAATTCAAAACCAAAATTCTGAAAAGCAAACTATTTATTGCTTTCTCGGTTTTGATTTTTGTATTAACAGGAATCTCACTTTTCAATTATAGTGCTCCAAAAGAGGATAAACTTTATGCCGACCTTTTCAATAAAAGTTACCGTATCTTCTCGGTTCCCCTTCCCGATAAACTAGATTTTTGTGGCGAACCTGTTCCGCTAAATAGTTTCGATGTGCGTGAACGATTAGACAGAGAAATGTTAGTGAATGTTTTTTGGCAATCGCAAACTATAATGCTTCACAAAAGAGCTGCTCGTTGGTTTCCTGTGATTGAACCAATTTTGAAACGTAATGGAGTTCCTGATGATTTTAAATATCTTTCTTTAATAGAAAGTGGTTTTCAAAATGTGATTTCACCATCCGATGCTGTAGGATTTTGGCAGTTTTTAGAAGAAACCGGCAAGAAAAACGGCTTAGAGGTTTCCATTGAAGTGGATGAGCGTTATAGCGTGGAGAAATCTACCGAAGCCGCTTGTAAGTATATTGTTGAATCAAAACAGAAGTTAGGCTCCTGGACGGTTGCTGCGGCTTCTTACAACATGGGTGTAACGGGTATAAAGCGACAAATCGACTATCAGGAAAATAGTAATTATTATGATTTGATGCTCAACAACGAAACTTCGAGATACTTGTTCAGAATTTTGGCTATAAAGGAAATAATGAAGCATCCTAAAAAGTATGGATTTTACCTGAGGAAAGCCGATTTGTATCCTCCAATTAAAACCTACAAAGTGCAGGTGGATACAACGGTTAGTGATTGGGTTGTTTTCGCAAAATCACAAAACGTATCTTTCAAGATTTTAAAAATATTCAACCCTTGGATTCGTGAAAAGCAGTTAACTAATAAAACTAAAAAATCCTACCAAGTTGAGCTTCCAATGCCGGGGTATGATGATTATGAGCATCTGTTGGCCGAGTCGGAAGTGCGATCAAGCGATACAGCTTATGTTATAGATTATGAAGAAATGCTGCGGGATAGTGGCCGTGAATTTAATTCTAATCCCAGAATTCATAAAGTAGCTTTGGGCGAAACAGTTGAATCCATTGCCAAAAAATACGATTGCGATGCGGCCATTATTCGGAGTAAAAATAAACTGAAAGAAACCGAACAGCCAAAAGTAGATTCGGAAATAATTGTTGGTTGTTAATTTGCTTTTATGGAATTTAGAAATTTATCGAGATATAGTTTAGCTTTTGCTATTCCGCTCTGTCTATTTGCATTTCCATCAGTTTCCCATTCCCAACATGCAGACGACCTTATAAAAGTACACGGGCAATTGGTAGATGTGCAGGGTGCAACCCAGTTTAATAAGCTAATGGTTATTAACCGCCGGACACAGAATGGAGTATTTGGAAACTTTTCAGGTCAATTTAGTATCTCTTTAAAAAGAAGTGATACACTGTCCATTCATGCATTGGGTTTTTCGCCAAGCAGATTGTGTTTTAGAGATAGTTCCAGTACCCAAAAGGAATTTGATATTAAAATAACCGTGTATAGGTTACATGTAAACCTCGATGAAATTGTATTTGTTGCTCCACGCGACTTAGACCAAATTCAAAAGGATATTGATAAATTAGGCTATAAACGCACCTATAACCAAACACCCGAAGTAGCCGATGTACTTCAAAGTCCGATTACTGCATTGTATGAACGATTCAGTCATTTTGAGAAGCAGAAAGCCGAGGCCAAACGACTAACTAATGAATCGAACCGAAAAAAAGTGCTGAAAGAGCTTTTCAAAATTTATGTAAATGCGGAACTTTTAGATTTAGAAGATTGGGAGTTCGATGATTTTGTGAACTACTGCAACTTTGATGATACGTTTGTTAAAGCGGCCACTCAATACGACTTAGTGATGGCCGTAAAGCGAAAATATGACCGCTATAAAGAAGTGCGGAAATATTAAGCTAAATTGAAAAAAAGTGCAGTTCGCCTATAAGCCGGGTTCTGTCGAGACTTGTCATTTATCTGGGCTAAAACTCACGCTTTAGCTCTATCTGCCTACCCACCCGGAGCCTGCCGAAGCCGAACTGGAACGAGCTGCTCCAAACCCGGGGTTTATTTGGCATTTCAACGCATAAGGTTTTCCCTGCCTCTTTCATCGCTGACCGAGCGGTGGGCTTTTACCCCGCCTTTTCACCCTTACCCTTCTGCAAGCAGAGGGGCGGTATATTTTCTGTGGCACTTTCTGTCCAACTGGCTTTACGCCACCCAGCCTTCCTGTTAGGAAGTATGCTGCCCTGTGTTGCCCGGACTTTCCTCCACGATACTTTTTACACTACCGCAGCGACAAGTTAGCGAACTGCACGGCGAAGGTAGCGTGTTTTAAGTACGAATATGGTATAGTATGCGGGACAAAATTCTCTTTTAGGAATTTCATTAAAAAATCAACCCAATACGCTTCAGCTAAAATTAGGCGAATGGATATTGCCCTGTAAGGGCAACACTCTACAAACGGTTGTCGGCAGACCTAAACTCGCTATAAACTAACCCTTACGCACAAATTCTGATTTGATAGCCATGGCTCCAAATTCATCTATTTTGCAATCAATATTGTGGTCGCTATCGAAATTCAGGCGGATGTTCTTAACTTTAGTTCCCGCTTTTATGGGCTTGGGTGAACCTTTCACAGGTAGGTTTTTGATGATTATCACCGAATCCCCATCTTTTAGTTCATTTCCATTCGAATCTAGAATTTTAGCACCCGTGGTTTCCTCCACTTTTTCATTTGGGTTCCATTCGTGTGCACATTCAGGGCAGGTGTACATATTGTTGCCAGATTCATAGGCATAGGGTGATTCGCAATTTGGGCAAGTTTTCATTTAATTATGGATAATTGACAATTGACAATTGACAATGGTGAATATAAAGATTTCTCAAAGGTAATTGCGGTAACCGAGTAAGCAGGATTATTTGCCATAAAATATATCTTCTTCCCATTTAGATGGTTGTTCTGAATGTAATTTGACATTCTATAATCGTATTCGAACCATCGGTTGCGTTTGCGGTTTATCATTTTATGGGAATGCTTGCTGCAAAGAAATTGGGTATTCATACTTTCACATGGGGCTTTCTCAATCAAATGTTAATGGAATGATTACCTTAGACCGATGAAAAGGAGAGTAGCAATTTGCTTGATGTTCTGCTTTGCCATGATGGGAAATGCCTTTTCGCAAACAACACTAGCGGTTGCTACCCTTGAACCCATTCGCTATACACCCAAGGCATTGAATAGCTTTTTAGGAGGAAAGTCCAAACCAGTTTCATTATTAGCTGCACCTGAAATTAAACCTGCGATGAATACCATAAACCCCTTGGGATGCTCCATTCATTATGAAGCATTCTTTTGCCGGATGGAGCTTAAAATTACCGAACATCTTCCGTTTTGGATTCGGATTCATGCCGGGGATTATGATTCCTACACCAAAGGAAGCGGTTTAAATAAATGAGGAGGCTCTTTTGGTGTTGGAATAATGAACACCCACGCCAGCCGGGGGGAAGTGAGGGCGATTTGAGGCACTAAAGTAGCAATTTTAGATTTAGCTCTATTCATGCAATTTTGTTATTGTGGGTCTGAGATCACACAGCACAAAGAAAGCGGTTAACTAAACCGCTTTCTGCACAAGACCCTCGCCAGCTGGTGTTAATTTCAGCTTCAAGGCTTCCCTTTTCGAGCTGAAGGCAAGTAACAATGTAAGAATTTAGCCTCACAATGTTTTAACTCATTGTTAGAGTGCTTTAATGTCGGATCACAATGCTTTAACACATTGTTAGAATGCTTTAATGTCGGCTCACAATGTTTAAACACATTGTTAGAGTGCTTTAATTTCGGCTCACAATGCATTAACACATTGTTAGAGTGCTTTAATGTCGGCTCATAATGCTTTAACACATTGTTAGAGTGCTTTAATGTCGGCTCATAATGCTTTAACACATTGTTAGAGTGCTTTAATGTCGGCTCATAATGTTTAAACACATTATGAGTGTGCTTAAACACATTGTTAGTCATTTTGGGCAATGCATAAAAAAAAAGGCATAAAAAAAGGGCTGCTGCAAGCTGGTTATGCATGCAGCAGCCCTTGGAGTTTAGATGAAACATGGGCTATTTTACGGTAACAGGGCCAGAATAAAACCAAGCCGATTTGCGGTTTTTGCTAAAATTGCCCATCACCCTAAAAAACAGGGTAGTACCAATAGGAAACCCAGCAATTTTAAAGGTGGCCTTTGCTCCCAAAGTGCCTTCAATAGGTTCCCAATTTACACCGTCGGTACTTTGCATGTAAAATGCCGACTGAAGCGGAAGGGTTTCCTTGCCTGCCGACAGTGCCATTGCTTTCACGTTTCCCACACCTTTCAATTCGCTCGGAATTTGGGTAGAATACACCGCGAAATTTGTTTTCACAGGCGTGGTGTAGGTTTTCACCTTAAACAAGCACGATTGAATAATGATATTGCAGTTCCCTGATTAGCATTTGCCGTTTGTTGAATCCTAAACTTGATGG
>CANJNG010000205.1 GCA_947475205.1 Bacteroidota bacterium | reverse complement strand
ACTGAAAGATTTAATCTAAACGAAATCTAACAAAAAATAAAAATGACACAGTTTATGTAACAAACCCGCCGTAGCAGCATAGACCGAGTTTAGGTTAGGGTAATTTTTAAAAAAAAAGAATTATTGAATTATTATTGGTCCCGAAAACACTTCAGCCGATAGGCGACCTTTTGTAAATGTGCCTTGGGCTTTGAAAAAAAGCTGTTTGCCCGCTTCGTATCCGGCAACGGTTACTTTAGTTTTTGCTCCCAATGCGGCAACTACAATAGTCCAGTTAATGTTATCAATGCTTTGCATATACACCACCGATAATAGCATTCCTGGCTTTGCTCCAATGCTAGCTGCCATAAGTTTGGCGTTCACCAAAAATATAACCTTCCCCGAAGTGGTGGTTGGCAACACGGCAAAAGGCAACTTGGTAGGTTTTGTGTCGGTCTTCACCTTGTAAAGGCAATATCTCTGCCGTGTCCTTGCATTATGGCAAGATTAATCCAACTCAAAGCAAATTTCTCAGCTGGTCGAAGTATGCGGATGCTGAACCAAGTTTTTAGATATAATGTTTTGTTTATTATTTGGATATGTAATTTGTTTTAAATTGGTATCCAAGAAGGTTGCACCGTTGCGACTTACGATAACAAAATTCCATTAAAGGCTAAAGCAGGGGGCAATTCAACAAAAAAAACTTTTGTGTTTTATGTTTTACAAAAATGTTTTCAGCCATTCTATCGCTTCTGTTTCATCCGTGAACATCATTGTTGGCCTTTCGGGTTTGTTCATTTTCAGGTAAAAGTTCGATATTAGTTTCATACCGGTTGAGTTTATAATGAAAGCATCTGCCTTTGAATAGGGGCAGGCTTCTTTTGTTGCCCAATAATCACGGTTTTCTTTTCCTGGCAATGCATAATCCTCGTGTTGGAACAGTAAAGGAACTTGGGTATAGTTGACCATCTCCCCCATTTTTTCCACCATCTTTTTTGCCAGTTCAACAGTCTCTTCTTTTTCTGAAGATATACGAATATACATTATACCATCCGATCTTAAATAAAGATAGTAGGGCACTACAACGGCTTTAGCTATAACTTTATCCTCGGTTAAATTCATCCTGAAATAATGGTTCGAAGATACAAAAATATGAATTTGCCAGCTGGCGGCGGTATTTCTGAAAGCGGTTTTTGGTTAAGTAATTTGTTTTTTAATTGAAACCAAGAGCTCCCTAAGGGTCGGTTAATTAACCGCATTCTATGTGCTGTGTGGTCTGAGACCCTCCTGCTCGCTAATTTCCATCTTTCCATGCATACGTTCTTGTTTCCAAAAGCGATACTTCACCGTTTTCACACCCCCCATAGCTGTGTGCATTTTATCAATAAGCTCTTTCTGGCTGATGGTTTGACCTATAGCTGTAGCATGGGAAATAAGGAAATAGACTAAAAGAACGGGGAGTGTTTTCTTCATTATTGTGTAGCCAAAAATATTGGCCTTCACTATGGTGCAAAGGATTTTATAATTTAATAACAATTCTCCCCTTTTAAGCAAGCTCTTTCCGTTACCATTCTCCTTTGGGAGATGGTGACCCAAGGAATGAGGAGGCTAGGAGTTGAAGGTTGGGCATGTAAAATTCCAAATCAAAATACGAATTGTTAGTCACCTTTTCAATAAGTTAAAACTCAGCCCCAACACTCACAAAGAAAGTTCTGCCATTGCCCGGCAAAATACCGGGTCCCGGGTAGCCGCCTGCTCTGCGAGTGGCATATTTAGCATCAGTTATGTTGTTTACTCCACCTTTCACCGTGTAGCGTTTCAAAAATTTGTAAGAAAACGAAGCATCCATTACCTGATAGCCGGCTAGTTTCCCACTGGTTCCTGCAGCATTTGGAGCCTCTGTGTTAGTGGCATCCGTAAACACATTTCCAACATCGTTAAGCTGGAATGTCAAAGAAAATTCTTTCAGATAATAGGTTGCTCCAAAACGGTGAATGTATTGCGGTGCATTTTCAACCCGTTTATTTTCGATCGACTTCAATGGGTCGTTCGCAATAGCCGGATTATTCCATTTTACATATTTTGCATCAATAAAAGCATTCGAGGCAAAAATACTAAAGGTGCCAACTTTCGAATTATCGGTTATCATTTTCACAAGGTCTAATTCAATGTAGGATTCAATACCCTTACTCACAGATGTGCCAATGTTTGTTTTGAACAGTGCCCCATTTTGCGTAATGCTACCAATACGATTGTTGTAATGCAAATAAAACACGCCCACATCAAAACTCAAATAGCTTTTTACGGTTCCCCTATAACCAAAATCAGCATTGAAACCGCTCGCGTCTTTTAAATTGGGATCAATAATTTCAGTGGTAGCCGAAGGTGTAAATTCCGAGAATGTAACCGGGCGATAAGCCAAGGAATAGTTACCATAAAAGTTTGTTTTTTCGGTAACCATAAATTCACTCCCAATGCCGTAAAGCAGAATTGTGCTCACTCTTTTGTCCGAGTTCGCTTGTGCGGCTTGCGTAATGTTTATATATCCCTTTCTTTCGTTTTCAATATATTCAAAGCGGATGCCGGGCACTACTTTTAGTCTTTTTCCAATTTGAAAAATATTTTCCGCAAATGCTGCACCATTAATTGTTCCAAATTCTAAGGAGCGGCCATATTGAGGCTTTGTAAGCGTTAAATCAAAGTTATGGCCCGTTGTTCCGGTTCCCAATTGATTTCTTATTGTGCTTCCGCTGTACCCTCTAATCCCGCCTGCAATTGCAGATTGCTTGCCCCAAAGTTTATATTTTACAGATAGTCTAACCTCTGCCCCATAATTTTTGTACCTATCTCTGTCAACCTGCCTTTCACCATACGCAAGCGTTACGGGATTTATACTGTCTGGAACATTCATGGCTTTGGTATAGCCAACACTGTTTCGCTCTGCAAGGGTGTAAAATGATTTTATTTGTAAATTAACCGAGGGCGAAATATCATACTTAAAGGTGAACGAACCTACGTTAAATGGTGCTTCAAACCAGTTTCTTTCCCTGAACGATTGACGGTGATTGAGGGTATATTGCGTATCGGTGAGTCCGCCGGGTTGCTGACTTTTGTAATTCATGCTCGTATACTCAACTCCAATTTTTATTTTTTTTGTTAGCTGATAATTTGCAGAAATATACCCTGTAAAAATAGAATACCGGCTATTGCTTCGCCATCCGTCGGCATTGCGATGATGAAGAAATCCATAATAATTAAACTTTTTATATGTGCCCCCTATTGCGTTATAGGTATTGAATAAACCGTAAGAACCCAGCGTTTGAATCGTTTCAAAAGTTATAGGTTTGTTCTGATTCCCTTTCTTTATTTGATAATTGAGTAACCCTCCAAACTGGGGGCCATATTGCAAGGATGCTGCACCCCTAATCACTTCAATTTTGCCCAGTGCTTCCATAGGTGGGGTGTAATAGGTTTCAGGATAACCAAAAGCTTCGGAACTTATATCATAACCATTTTGCCTAACATTGAATTCCCACGAACGGTTTGGACTCAATCCTCTTGCCGCAACTCCTGCCTGAATGCCTGAACCATCATTTTCCCAAATACTTATTCCCGGAACTTTAGCAAAAACCTGACGAGTATTATTTGTGCTTAGGTCAGCATTTATTTTATTTAATAGAATAACCTCTGTTTTCTTTCCAGCATAAATAACATTCTCTTTTATATCGGGCATACGTTCTATGCCATTTAAAAACAAATTATCAAATATCACAATTTCTTTCAGGTCGATAGTTTTCGTTGTGTCTCGTTGCTGAGAATAGGTTGCTGCAACGGCAAATATTCCTAAAATGATAAGGGGGAGTTTTTTCTGCATCTCTATAAAAGTGTTTGTTTGATAAATGAATTTTCGAGGCTGCAAAGGTGTTATTTATATTCATTCTAAATAATACCAAGAATGCGGTATTTTTCACACCATAAGTGCAATGGATAAATACAACTAATTGGAAAATAGAAATTTAATTCAAGAAATGTGAATATATTCTATGTAAAAACTAAAAAGCATGAACTCTTTAGCAAAAGGCTAAACTTTGAACAAAAGCAAGGAAAGTAGCCTCGCAGAAGTTCAATTTAGGTAGATAATTACTCAGTTAGGTGCTGAAATGTATGGGTAGGCCGGCTGGTACTCGTTTGCTGGCCATCGTTTGCAACAAGGGCCTTCGAGAAATAGGTTTTTAGATGCTATAATTTGATTTTTAAAAGAATCTAAGAGGGTTTCACCGTTGTAACCGATATAAACCAAAAATTCCATTGCATTTCATTATCAATTGTCAATTACCTAAAGGCTATCCGTCTCCAGCACCCACCAGTTTCCATACCAACTGAAAACCACCACCCCATATTGTTTGTTGTAATATAGCTCGGGACAGCAATCATTTCGGTTGGTGCTGGAAGCCATTCCCCCCGCCAGCCTTCTTTTATTACAAGGGTTAGTATCATTGTAGCGTGTACCATTGAAAATCCAATTGAAGAGCTTTAATTCCTTGTTCCTTACTATATAATATTGCACGAATATATGGATTATCGCTTACATAAGGGGCATTAGGGTAAGGACTTCCAAATAATTCTACATCGCTAATCAATAGCGTCCTAAACGATTAAAATAGGAGAATCGGGAATAAGTATCTCAAAATACCTTTGAGTTGCATAACCACACCCAATTCTCCGATGGCAAACATAACACTTTTCGCCCAAATTGTATCCAAACTGGATAGGAACAAATTTT
>CANJNG010000204.1 GCA_947475205.1 Bacteroidota bacterium | reverse complement strand
TGTTAATACTACATCGTCTCCACTGCAGAAGGTTGTTGGACCACTTGCGGTTACTGTTGATGTTGGTAATGGATTTACGGTTACGGTGGTTGATGCACTGGCTTGTGAACAGCCGTTGCCGTCGGTTACGGTTACGCTATAGCTACCTGAGGTTGATACGGTGATAGATTGGGTCGTTGCTCCGGTGCTCCATAGGTAAGAAGCTGCTGAGCTGGCTGTCAATACTACATCGTCTCCACTGCAGAAGGTTGTTGGACCTGATGCGGTTACTGTTGATGTTGGTAATGGATTTACGGTAACCGTTGTTGATGCACTGGCTTGTGAACAGCCGTTGCCGTCGGTTACGGTTACTGAGTAAGTTCCAGATGTCGATACGGTGATGCTTTGAGTCGTTGCTCCGGTGCTCCATAGGTAGCTTGTAGCTGCCGTTGAAGTTAAAGGTACGCTTCCGCCCGAACAGAATGTTGTTGGTCCACCTGCTGATATTGTAGGTAAACTTGGTAGTGGGCTTACGGTGACAGTTGTGGGTGCACTGGCTCTTGAACAACCATTTACGTCTGTAACAGTTACTGAATAACTGCCAGAAGTGGATACCGTAATAGCTTGTGTAGTTGCTCCCGTGCTCCATAAATAACTTGTAGCTGCCGTTGAGGTTAATGTTACGCTACCTCCAGAACAGAATGTTGTTGGACCTCCGGCTGATATTGTTGGTACAGACGGTAATGGGTTTACTGTAACAGTCGTGGCAGCGGATGTATTTGTACAGCCATTTGCACCAGTAACAGTAACGGTATAATTACCACTAGCACTTACAGTAATAGCTTGGGTGGTTGCACCTGTACTCCACAAATAACTTGCTCCAGAACTAGAAGTTAAAGTAACACTACCTCCGGAACAGAATGTTGTAGGGCCTCCCGCTGTAATACTAGCTGTAGGTGATGGATTAACAGTAACAGATGTTGCAGCACTTGTTCTTGAACAGCCATTTATATCTGTAACAGTTACTGTATAACTACCAGAAGTGGAAACCGTTATAGCCTGCGTAGTTGCACCGGTACTCCATAAATAACTTGTTGCTGCCGTAGAAGTTAAGGTTACGCTACCGCCAGAACAGAATGTTGTTGGGCCGCCTGCAGTAATTGTAGGTACTGAAGGTAATGGATTAACAGTAACAACAGTAGCCGCACTTGCATTAGAACAAGAGTTCCCGTCAGTAACTGTAACTGAATAACTTCCTGAAACACTAACATTTATTGATTGAGTGGTAGCTCCTGTTGACCATAAATAGCTTACGGCTGCTGTCGCCGTTAATGTAACACTGCCTCCACTACAAAAAGTTGTTGAACCACTAGCAGTTATATTAGCGGTTGGTAAGGGGTTAACAGTTACAATCTTTGAAGCGGTTCCGCCCGAACATCCATTACTGTCAAAAATCTCAACTAAATAAGTTCCTGCTGTCGATACAGTAAAGTTTTGAGTAGTTGCTAAGGTTGTGCCCGGATCTGTTGAAAGTGTCCATTTGTAACTCGCAGCAGCTGCCGAAACTAAAGTAACAGACTGACCTTGACATATTGTTGAAGAACCTCCTCCTGAAATAGATACTGTAGGAGTTAAAATATTTACACTTAAAACTAAATTATTAGACAAGGGAATAATACAAGCATCACCGTTAATAATCCGTCTAAAATAGCGTTTGGAATTCAAAACGCCTACGGTAGCACCTGTCATATTTTGACTTGTCGCTCCAGAAATGTTAGTCCAATTGACACTATCCGTACTTTGTTGCCATTGATAGGTAGTATTACCAGGTGCAGGGGAAATTAGTGGATGTGCAGAATTTACACCATTTTTAGATATACTTGCCAAATCATAACTTGGTACTGTACCTGTAAAGTTAGATGGAGTTCCTCCCTGACAAACATACAGTGGACCTGAAATGGAATTGCTTATCATATCAGGAGGATTATCCCAAACTACTAATCCAGGCTCATATCTTGTGGTGGCACTCCCTTTTAAAACATTTAATGCTCCTGTAGTAAGAGGAATATCGTTTGAACATGCGGTAACTAAAGTATAAATTCGACAATTACTAAACTTAATACCACGTTCACCTACGGGATCATAGTCATCTGCAGCACCTCCGTAATAGGTGCTATAATTTAACGTTGCTAAGTCCGATCTTAATTTCAAGAAAACCTTATCATTACTACCTGCATTTGTTGATTGAAAAGGAGATGATGATGTTGGAAGGTTATTCGTTGAAACAGGAAAATTGGTGCTATTGGTGTATCCAAAAACATATACATCATTATTCAAATCTGTATTTAAACCCATCATGTTTACCTCATTGGCCGACCCTCCCAAATAGGTAGAACCTCTGAAAGTTTGGGCAATAGCAGTATCCATGTAGGCCACAAAGAAGTCATTAGTACCACCGTTATAAGAATTATCAAATGTTCCTGAGCCAGAAACATTTGCTGCCGCCAATCCTGATGTTATACCACCAAAATACAACCTATCCTTATTAACATTAAATTCCATACATAATATGGATGTTGTACTTGAGGCTGCCGAACTAAACATTGAAGACCACCGAACTGTACCAACTGATTTCAACTTTTGTATAAATCCGGCAGAAGTTCCGCCTAATGCACTTTGTCTAGCACTAACTAATGGGAATCCACTTGAAGTAGTAGTACCCGCAACGTATATATCACCATTCGTTCTGTTGACTGACATGATGTTTGCCGTTTCACTGCCGGTACCACCATAATTCTTTAACCAAGAAAGGGTTGTTAAGCTACTATTTATCTTAAATACAAGAACATCTTGACCTCCTAAGTTTCCATTAACACCACCAACTGCAGAATACTGTGTACCTAAATTGGCACTAGTTGTATTTCCGCACACCACAATATCTCCATTTGCATCAATACGCAAATCATACGAATTATCAGTACCGTCTCCGCCTATAACAGCTGACTTAATTGAGTTCCCGTCCTGATTAAATTTTACCAAAAAAATATCCTGCCCAGCTTGAGATTGGTGGTTTATCCCATTAGCTGTCACACCAAAAGCAGTTCCTCCTATCATCGGAAAGTCTGTACTGGCTGTATATCCAGTAAGGTATAAATTGCCGTCAGGTCCTTGCTCCATAGCATAAGGATTATCATCAAGATTACCTCCTAAATATGATTGCCAAACCCTAGTTCCAGAACCTCCAAGTGTTGCAGGTTGGAAATATTTGCCTATTACAGTTTCTAAATTCCCATTTGCTGTTTCGTCAAATGCACCAACAGTAATTAAGTCGGTGGTATTAGCACGAGCAACAACAAATATGGCTCCATCATTATCATTTACCCAAATACAGTGAGCGTGGTTGGCCGTACTTGAGTTTGTATTAATCCAAGTTGCCCATCGAATAGCGATAGGGTCAATTAATAAGGGTTGGCTTTTGTCAAATTCGCCTAAAGCAAAAATGATTTCATTGTCGCCTATAATTTCATATTTAGATGAAACCGAAACTTTCTTGCCATTTATTTTCTGATAAGTAACGGGAGCGGGTAGCACCATATCACCTAACGATGTTTTTAAAGAAAGCGAGCCATCTCTTTTTGAGGTTACTTTATCTATACCATCATATTTAATACGAATACTTTTGGAATCGAATCCTGGCTTACAAACTATATCATACTCCAAAGTCCCTTCGGAAGAAGGGTAGTAACGAACATCTACATTTTCATATACATTATTATACCATATCTCCTGAAAGTTCCCTACATCAGTAGCATTGTCTTTTGGGTCGCGTCTGAAAAAGTTAAATCCGTCTTTGTGTTTTGCTCGGCTGCTTACCGCCATCTTATCCGAATGGTTCACAAAATTCATCATCCATCCATGCCCTCTAAGTCTTGATTCAGGTTCCGTAAACTTTCGGCCTTCATGTATTGCTTCTTCTTCTCGAATACCTCTACTATAACTTGCTTCTAAATCTTTAGCATTGTATGTCCCAACCAGCATCCCTTCTGGTGTTGCAATAGCCTGCCCAAGATGGAAGTCAGCCTTAAATAAAACATTATCTGGCAACTGCCCTTTGTTCTCAGTGAAATAAATTTTCTTATCGTAGGATTCGATAAGCCCCTTTATGTCATCGGTTACTTCCTGAATCGGAATTTTCTTGAGCCTTGGAGCAATGGTTCCTGAGTTCAAGTTAGTAGGGCTACCCGAACCTACCTTGAGATTTGGGTTAAGGGTTTTATTGCCCTGACTGTTGGCATTATCAACCAAGGCTAACATTAGGATTAGTGATAATCCTACGAAATTGGTGAGCGATAATTTTTTGAAAGTAGAGTATAGTTTTTCCATAAGTGCGGGATGAGTGCGTTTTAAAAAAGTGTTATTCAAACTGGTTTTAACATTTATTGTTTCAAAACCAGCTTTTTGAGCATAATTTTAACTTAATTACTTGATTTTACAGGCTTAGACAAGCCGCAAATGTATTCTAAAATTAACAAATATGCAAATTTGTCCTCGAAAAAAGAAAGTTGGTCTATGCCAAAATTTAGTCTATCTACATAATTTACTAACACTCAAATGTAAATAAAAACTTTCAAATCATAACAAGCAAACAGGGGTCAGACTTATTTTCTGGGGAGCAAATGATTTATGCGAACAATTTTTCAAGTCTAAAGAGGAAGAATTTGACATCTGTTACACCTCTTAGATTCGCTCTAAAATGTTTTATTTTGGAGTTAAAGGACTCGGCGTTTGCGTTAGTG
>CANJNG010000203.1 GCA_947475205.1 Bacteroidota bacterium | reverse complement strand
GTATCATCATCACCGGGAATCCCTGACCTTCATCTACATAATGAATCTCTTTTCCTTTATAGGTAAAGAAATTGGAAGCAGGAGTGGTGTATTTTTCCTTAGCCACCGCTCTGGGGTAAATATTATCTTTCCGAAAGAAAGACAGATAGGATAAAAAGCCGATGATGGTTAACAGCACAAGGCCACTGATGGCGAGAAGGATACGTTTTAGCATTTGTTAGAATGTATTTATTGAGGATTTAAAGATGGGAACGCTAATGACACGAATTAGGCGAATTAAGACATGAATTAATTCTTGAAATTTAAATTTGTGATTATTTTGGCTAAGTGTCTTTAATTAATTGAGGCCAAGAGGGCTCTGCCTTTTGCTCCATTCGCGTCATTCGGGTTCCAATTGTATTAAAAAGTCTATCTCAACTCCGCACCAAACTCCCGAGTAAAAGCCTCCGTTAGTCGTTTCATAGCTTTATCAATAGTTTGGTCGGTGAGGGTGGCTTCATTGTCTTGCAGAATGAAACTTAGAGCATAAGATTTCTTGCCTTCCGGAAGGTTTTTGCCTTCATACACATCAAATACATTCACTGCTTTCAGTAATTTGCGTTCGGTTTGCAGGGCTACGTTTTCCAATTCAGCATACTTCACTTTTCTGTCTATCAGTAGGGCTAAATCTCTACGCACTTCGGGGAAACGGGGTATTTCTTTGAATTTGGTTTTAACTCCATTGGCCAGTTTAAAGAACGCATCGCAATTGATTTCAGCATAGAAAACAGCTTGATCCACATCAAACTTCTTAGTGAGTGAAGTTGCCAGTTGCCCACCCTGTCCGATTACTTTATTGTGGCAAACCACATCAAACGAAAAAGCAAAAATGGGCAATGTTTCTTTGCTTGTAACTAATTGCAGCGGAAGCCCTGTTTTGTCGGCTAAGACTGCAATGTGCTTTTTGAGCGAATAAAACGTTGCCGCAGCTTCTTTCTGACTAAAATGTTCAGGAGCAGCATTGCCCGATAGGATAATGGAAAGATAATTTGTTTCCTTGTGAGCTAAGGGTTTGCGTTGGTCGGGTAGGAGGGAAGGGGCTTGGGGATTTTCAACTTTTTTGAAATAGGTTTTTCCAAATTCAAATAAGCCCACTGTTTTTACCTTTCTGTTAATATTGTAGCGAACCGATTCTAAAAGCCCAAACACAAGCGAAGGACGCATGATGCTTAGTTCGGAACTTAGAGGATTTAACACATTCACCACCAAGTTGCCACCCAATATTTCGGCATTGGTAACATTGGTGAGGCTATTATTCATGGCTTCCGAAAGTCCATTTGCCACGAGGGCTTCGGCCAAATTGCGACGTAGTTTATCGGTGGAATTAAACACCGGCAAATCAGCGGGCATACGGATATTTCCGGGCATGGGAATGTTGTTTGCCCCGTAAATCCGCACTATTTCTTCAATTACATCAGCCGGACGGGTAACATCGTTTTTAGAGGTGGGAACTGTGAGAGAAAGTGTTCCGTTTTCGTCTTTATTTATTCCAAAACCTAAATCAGTAAGGATAGCTTTCACTTCATTGCGGTCTAAAACAGCACCAAGCAATAAATCAAGATAAGCCCAGTCGAGATTAACAACGTTGGCCGAAACTTTGGTTGGATAAACATCCTGAATAGCGGAAGAAACCTTTCCTCCGGCTATTTCGCAAATTAAATCTGCCGCCCGAAGCAGTGCTTTTACGGTAAATTCAGGGTCAGTGCCACGTTCAAACCTAAACGAACTATCTGTTTTGATATTGTGCAGTTTGGAGGTTTTCCGTACCGATACCGGATTGAAATAGGCACTTTCCAAAAATATATTTTGGGTGGATGCGGTTACTCCTGAATTCAGTCCACCAAAAACTCCGGCAATTACCATGGGTTCTTCGCCATTGCAAATCATAAGTTCTTCGCCTGTGAGTTCACGTTCTTTGCTATCGAGTGTTACGAATTTTTGTCCTTTTGCAGCTTTCTTCACAACTACTTTGCCGCCCTTAATGGTATCGGCATCGAAGGCATGAAGCGGTTGTCCGGTTTCAAATAGCACAAAATTGGTGATGTCCACCACATTGTTAATCGATTTTAAACCTATGCTTTGAAGGCGTTGTTTCAGCCATTCGGGCGACTCTCCAATCTTTACTCCCGAAATGGAAAGCCCGGTGTAGCGTGGGCATAGTTCGGGTTCGGCAATTTCAATCTTTATGATGTTTTGGGAGGGAAAAGCATTTACATCTAATTTCAGTTCGGGCCATATGATGAAAGATTTGGCATTCCTTCCCGCTTGACGTTCAGATGAATTAAGAGTTGCTACTAAATCCTTCGCTACCCCAATGTGTGAAGCAGCATCGCATCGGTTGGGGAGAATGGCTACTTCCAGCACAGTATCGGATTCCAACTTTAAATATTTAACCAAAGCCTCGCCCACGGGAGCATCGGCAGATAAAACTATAATGCCATCGTGTTCGGTTCCTAAGCCTATCTCGTCTTGAGCACAAATCATCCCCAAGGATTCTTCGCCTCTGATTTTACCTTTCTTGATTTCAAATGCCTCTCCCGAAACCGGGTGAACCATTGTGCCTACAGGGGCAAAAACTACCTTTTGTCCAGCTTCCACATTAGGAGCCCCGCACACTACCTGCACAGTTTCAGCCCCACCGAAATTTACTTTCGTAAGGTTCAACTTGTCGGCATTGGGGTGTTTCCATTTTTCTACCACTTCGGCAATCAGGAGTCCGGCCAAGCCTCCTTTTATGCTTTGGTGCTGTTCTATTCCTTCTACTTCCAATCCGCAATCGGTGATGGTTGCTGAAATTTCTTCGGGTGTCTTACCACTTAAATCCACATATTCGTTTAACCACTTTACTGAAACTTTCATCCTATTTTGTTACTTTATTGTATGCTGCTAAATCTTTATCTAATTGGTCTTTACAGTCTTTTATGATGGGAGCTAAAACTATACTTTGATCTTCCATACCGTTTTCAGCAACGCTAATATATTTTTCAAACGTAAGGGCTTCCATTGCTTTTTGAACAGAGCAATCGCAAAACTGCTCGGCTATTTTTGGGCCATTTTCATCATTGAAGGAAAAGCCTTCCATGCATTTTCGTACTAAGACTTCTTTATCGCCTTTGCTCCAGGTTTTTAGGTTCTTTTCGGCTGGTGTTTCGGGTAATTTGCAACCAAAAAGTGCAACAATGAAAAGAAGAGATAGAATATTCCTGCTAAGATTCAATTGATTTAATTAGTGGGCGAAAATACATAATTGGGAATAGTGGGAGAGGGGAAATGCACGATTTGGATACTGTGCGAAGGGAAGAAGTAATGCGGAGTAGGGCAGTGGATTAAATAACTAACTACTTCCTATTCCTAGCATCCATATCTTCATAAATTACCCATTTCCCGTTTTCCCATTTGTAAGCATCCGTGCTGAAATCGGGACCGTAAAATTGAAACTGCCCTACCAGCGATGGATTATCGGGCGAAAGATGCGGTACTTCTATGGTTTTTATTCCTGAATTGTAAACCAATTTTACTTGTACTCCCGCTTTAAACTCGAGTAAAACCCGGGTTTTTAATAAAGTCTTTTTCCCTTGGAATTGCTTTGCTTTAGGCATTCCGGGGTCTTGCCCTGCACCTTCCTTTTTAGGTTTTGGATAATATTGTTGAAAGTAATTACCGCCAAAACTGGGCACACCCTTGCTGTTGATGGTCAATACTTCTATAACTTTTCGGTTCAACAAACCATTAGCGAAATCAACACCAAAGAGGGTATAGAGTTTGTTGCTACCTGCTTTGGTTTCAATTATGTTGTAATACAGGCATCCATACCATTTATCGGGTGTAAGCACTCCCCTATCAGGTTGGGCAAAAGTGGAAGATTTATCAGTAAGTTTAAACGAAATATACTTTTTTAGGCGGGAATTATACACCTGCATAAACCCGAAATACTGTGTTTCGCCTGTATCAGATGGAAGATTCCAGTTTATAATCCGCAGGTTTTTATTGTCCGATACTAAAACACCACAATTCTCAACACCTTCAAAACTAAATTTCATTTGAGCATCGGCTTTTAAGGCAGGCTCAAGTTTGGCAAGTATTTCCTTATTTGCTGTCTGGCGACAACTATCGTTAGTGCACAGGGCAAGTGCTTTGAATAGGGGAGCTATTTGGGCGGGGCAATTGATAATTAATAATTGACAATTGACAATTAGTAACGCTAAATAGAGAGTATATTTCATGTCCTTTTCTAAGCCTCAATCAACCAGCTTACCGCCAATTTATATCCTTCTAATCCTAGCCCAACTATCATTCCTTTGCAGTTTTTGGTAATAAGCGAATGGTGGCGATATTCTTCCCGGGCAAACACATTGCTGATGTGCACTTCCACCACGGGGGATTTAATAGCTGCCACAGCATCGGAAATAGCTACACTGGTGTGTGAATATCCTCCTGCATTCAAGATTATTCCATAATTACCGAAGCCGAAATCGTGAAGTTTATCAATTATTTCGCCTTCCACATTGCTTTGGTAGTATTCAATTTTATGGTCAATAAACTTTCTTTGCAAGCCCTCTAAATAGGCTTCGAACGATAATGAACCATATATTTCAGGTTCACGTTTACCCAGCAAATTCAGGTTTGGCCCGTTAATAATCAGAATATTCATTTTGGGATATGGAAGTTTTTGCGAAAGCCAAAATTACAGCATTAAACGTTGGTGAAAAGCAACAGTCTATTTGAATTCTTTAACCAACCAAAAAT
>CANJNG010000202.1 GCA_947475205.1 Bacteroidota bacterium | reverse complement strand
TTATATCGAAGTAGGCGATTATCTCGCTTGGAAATACTTCATTGAAAAATGTAGGTAGAATGGGGATTATATTTAAACCATAAATGTAGACTTTTATCTTTTACTCCCCAACTTTTGACGCTGACCCCACATTTATCTACCTTTGGAGCGTTATCAAACCACAAAATGCGGATTCACAACATATTAATAGTTCTCCTTTTCCTGCCCACTGTTGTCATTTCCCAAGATAAAGCGGTAAAATATGCTGGAGCCATTTCGCTTACCGATTTAAAACGACACCTCTACGTTTTGGCCTCCGATAGCTTAGAAGGACGCGAAACCGGGAAACCCGGCTTGCAAAAAGCGGCTAATTATATTGCTTCAGAATTTAAGAAGTATGGCATTGCACCTTTGAACGGCAGCTATTTTCAAGATTATAATCTTTCGGAGCAAAAGCCATCGGGCGTAAAGATTCAGGCCGGAAAGTCATCGTTTGGATTCCTTACCGACTTCTATTTCTTTCCGGGATTTCCTGATCAAACGGTAGATGCTAAGGATATACTTTTTCTGGGTTATGGTATAGAAGATTCGTTGTACAATGATTATACAAAAACCAATGTCCGGGGAAAAATGCTCTTGATTTTGAGCGGTGAACCTATGCTTGCAAATGGAAGCTACATGCTTTCTGGAACAAGTAAACCAACCCTTTGGTCAACCTGGAAACGCCGAAAAATAGAGTTGGCTCGTGAGAAGGGAGCAAAAGCTATCTTAATAATAGATGAGAATTTCAACCAAAATCTTATTGATTTGGGACATAACATTGCTACTCCAACACTAAAACTCGAAGGCGAAACAGAGGAAGTAAAAGCTCCCGCCTTTTACATTTCGGTGCAGATGGCCAACGCTTTATTAAAAAAAACAACGGTGGAAAACCTGAAACAGGAAATAGCCACCACCCTGAAAACAGTTCACAAAAAAGTTAAAAGCAAGCTAAACATCAACATTAGCCGCAAAACAACAACGGTAATGGCTCAAAATGTGTTAGGATTTATTGAAGGGAAAAGCAAAAAAGAGGAAGTTGTGGTGCTTACCGCACACTTCGACCATTTAGGTAAACACGATGGAAAAATTTTCTATGGTGCCGATGATGATGCCAGCGGAACAGCTGCTTTAATAGCCTTAGCCAAGGCTTTTGCAACTGCTAAAAGTAATGGTGATGGCCCCGAACGCAGCATTTTGATTATGCCTGTTTCGGGAGAAGAAAAGGGCTTGCTCGGCTCGTCCTATTATGTAAAGAACCCTATTTTCCCGCTCAGTAACACTGTGGCCGATTTGAATATTGATATGATTGGGCGGATAGACACCATGCACAAAGACGGTAACTACATTTATCTAATTGGCAGTGACAAACTCAGTACCGACCTTTACAACATAAGCGAAGCAGCAAACAGTCAGTTTTGCCATATAGAGCTTGATTATCGTTACGATAGCCCCAAAGACCCAAACCGCTTTTATTACCGCAGTGACCACTATAATTTTGCCAAAAACAAAATTCCCGTAATCTTCTAT
Organism: Bacteroidota bacterium; assembly: GCA_947475205.1. Lineage (GTDB taxonomy): Bacteria > Bacteroidota > Bacteroidia > JAIBAJ01 > JAIBAJ01 > JAIBAJ01. The sequence continues at coordinate 3,295 of CANJNG010000202.1, read as the reverse complement.
TTTAATGGCGTTCATGCCGACTATCATCAGGCCTCCGACACCAAAGAGAAGATAGATTTCAATAAAATAGAGAAAATCACCAATTTGGTATTCTTCACTGCATGGGAACTGGCCAATCGGACGGAAAGGATTAAGGTAGATAAATAAAGCGAATCGTTGTTGTTTCAGATGTACAAAAGCCTTTCAATCCTATTATTCTTCACCCTTTTTCTTTTCAGTTCCTGCCATCCTCACAAGCAAGCCTTTCTGCAAACTGCCGACAGCCTCATTGCTGTGAATCAAAATTTGGTCAAGACTTTAGAATCTTCCCTAAACAAAGAGACTTTAGATAAAATTAAACTTGAATCGGGGTCGAGATTAATACTGTTGGATAAGTATCAAGAGGCAATAAATGTTGCCGACACTGCCAAAGCCATCTTCAAGTATGCTCGGCTGCATAACGATGTTATTAAGTTGGACAATAAAAATGATGAACTCCGAAACTTGCTGAAAACGCAAATCCTTTCGCTAAAAAAACTTTGTTCAGATATTGAAACATCCGCTTGGCCTGATGATAGTTTGCAGACATTTTTGGCCAAAGAAAAACATAATCTTATGCTTTTGGGCGAAAATGTGTTGTTGATTCGTGAAAAAGAAAAGGGTATTGAAGGAAGTTTTGAGGTGCTGCATCCTGTTGTGGCAACTTATACGGATTCGCTGTTAAAAGCCAAACTTTAGCTTAATGAAGTTCGATAAGTATCTATTGTTGCATACTGCTCGACCGCCTTGGCCATATAAGCTAATGCTGAAAGATGCTGTTTGGCGGATTCCTACCCAAGCCAAAACTGTTTACCTTACGTTTGACGATGGTCCGATTCCCGGCGTAACCGAAAAAGTTTTAGCCATTTTATCCCAACACGATGTGAAAGCAACGTTTTTTTGTTTGGGAAAAAACGTGGAGGCAAACTCAAGATTATTTCAAGAACTAAAAAGTGCTGGGCATCAAATAGGCAATCATTCTTTTTCGCACCCCGATGGATGGGATACGCCAAATTCAGCGTATTTTGACGATATTGAATCGGCCAATAAAGTAATTAATTCCAAACTTTTTCGACCTCCGTATGGTAAGTTGAGCCTGCCACAATATGCTCATCTTAAAAAAACATACCGCATTATAATGTGGGACATTTTAACCGGCGATTATAATCCCGAACTCAGTCCTGAATTTTGCTTCGATACTGTTAAACGGAAAGCTCGCCCTGGAAGCATTATTGTTTTTCACGACAGCATTAAAGCTGCTCCGCAAATGATTGAAGCTCTGAAATTTTCTGTAGAATGGCTGAAAGGGGAGGGGTATGCTTTCGGTTTGCTCGAAGAGTAAAAACTATATAGGACTCTTGACAAGGTAGCAAATTCAGTTACTTACTGAGTAATATATTAGAACTATTCAATCACCGCCGACAGCCCCTTTTCCAGCAAGGTTTCGCATATCGGTTTTAGTTCTTTCATAGTTCCCATCTTTACTGAACATTTACCTTTATAATGTACTAATAAAGCACACTGTTCGGCTTGAAGCGGATCGTGTTCGCAATAGGTAACGAGGCAATCTATAACATGATCGAAGGAGTTATAGTCATCATTATACAGAATAATTTCGTTGAGATTTTCTGTTTTCTCTAATACTGATACTTCTTCTTCCCATTCGGGCTGATTAAAATCGTTTTTGAAGTTGTGAAGCATCTTGATAAACTTAGTGTTTGGCGGCATCCAATGTTAGTTTCCGGGCTTTGGTAAAACTTATGTTCTCTCCTTTGTAAAAGGCTAAGATATTTGCAGAATCAATTCCTTTCCAGTTGAGTTCGTGCTGCAAACGTGTGGCATCGCTTAGGGTTAGAAACCAACCTGTGGTGAGATTAAGTTTTCCGTTTGCATCAGACTGGATGGTGGTTTGGTTAAGATAAGGCAACACCTCCGCCGGGATTTTAGAATCGGCAAAGCTCAGTTCAACCCGATACATAACATTTTCGGCAGCAAGGAAATCTACAGTATCAATAAGGCTGTGGATAATCTCATATTTTTCGTTCTTCATAATATGAGCCAATACTTCCTTATTACGGGGAATATTCTGAATGGAATCAATTACAGCATAGCTTTTGTTAGCGGTTTCACTTAGTTTCCCAATTTGTGTCATTGTTTTACGCACAACATTTTGGTTGGTGTTAGTGGTATCCACTTTCGATAGAATTCCTGCAACCGCATTGAAGTTCTTGTTTGCCTCATCACGCATTACACCTGTTTCTTGTTCAATTTCAGATGCAATAATTTCACGGGCTTTGGCTTCTGCAGCAATACGCATCAAGAGTTCACGCTTCTTGCGGTCTTCTTTACTTTCGTTTACATCACGCTTTGCTTCCTGAGCCACGGCCTGACTTTCTTTAACTAATTCACTTAGCTTTTTGATGTCGGCAGCAGCCATTTTCTCTTTTTCGGCATCCTCTTTCGCCTTAGCCAAAGCTTGTTTCTTCTCTTCTTCCTTCTTTGCTAGGGCCAATTTTGCTTCCAAAGTCTTTTGCTTTTCAGCTTCTTTTGCTTTGGCTTTTTCCTCAGCTAATTGTTTTGCTTTAATTTTTGCTTCAGCAGCGGCCATTTCCTTTTTCAGGGCTTCTTTACTAACATTGGTTGTTGTTTCGGCGGATTTAGATTTTTCTTCCTTAACTATTGGAACAGCCTTTTGGCTTAGTGCCAATTGCGTATTTGCCTGACGGAAATGATTGCGAAACTCAATTTCCATTTCCTTGCGGGCTGCTTCTATTTTAGCACTGTCAATAAGCACGGGCTTATCGGTTTTAGCTCCTTTCCGAACGTGGTCAGCAAGGCTGAGATAAGTGAGTTTTGATGCACTATCTTTAGCGAGCGTTGCAATTTGATTTTCAGATAAAATTTGATTTGCCGATTGTTTAGCTGCATCAGCTTTGAGTTTGGCTTCTGCTGCTTTCTTTTCCGCAGCTAATTTGGCAGTCGCTTCCTGTGTCGCTTTTAGTTTAGCAGCGTCGGCTAATTGTTTAGCTTCAGCTGCTTTTTTCTCTGTTTCAGCTTTAAGTTTAGCATCTTGTTCAGCTTTTAACTTGGCTTCGTTGGCTTTCTTTTCAGCCTCTGCTTTGGCGGTAGCTTCTTGGGTCGCTTTCAGTTTGGCAGCGTTGGCTAATTGTTTAGCTTCTGTGGCCTTTTTCTCTGTTTCAAGCTTAATCTTAGCATCTTGTTCAGCTTTTAATTTGGCTTCGGCAGCTTTTTTGTCGGCTTCTAATTTAGCGGCGGC
>CANJNG010000201.1 GCA_947475205.1 Bacteroidota bacterium | reverse complement strand
CGTCGAAAGGGTATCTCGTAACGACGTTTTTCGTCCGTTCTTGCAAACGAATCTGACACTAATATAGTGTGTCTTTCTTCTTGTTTCTCTTTCTCCATTTTGAGTTTTTTGTTTTCAAAATGTGTCAAGTTTTTTTAGGAGATGACAAGGTCACTTCAAACTATAGGCGAGGTCACTTCAAACTATAGGCGAGGTCACTTCAAACTATAAGTGAGGTCACTTCAAACTATATGCGAGGTCACTTCAAACTATAAGTGAGGTCACTTCAAATTATAAGTGAATCATTTACTTAATGTAAAATATACTTTGTAAAACAAAAAATCCCTTCCGAAGCGGAAAGGATTTTTTGAAAACATATTTTGTAAAAACTATTTGCGGTAGCAACAACGGTATTGCTTTTGAGTAGAAGTAGCTGCCTCACCTCTTGCAGGACAGGTCCCATTTCCAACAAATAAAGCATCGGTTGCACTTGTAGCATCATCTACCCATTCGCCTCCTCCGGTAGTCATACCCGTAAAAATGGTGGCACTAACCGTTTGGCAAGCAGTTAACCATTCTGCCCAAGAACATAAGTGTGCATTTCCAGGTATGCTTTGACATGCAGCAGCAGCAGTTTCCCAAGTAGCTGCCGATTGAGGATTATTGAAAATACAAAACTCTTGACCTACAGCTACAAAATTTGTAGGGCATTTTTTGAACGGGAATGTTTGCCATACTGGAGGACTTGTAGGTTGTGAATTTGCTGGCAGAGCATTGTAATAAAACACTCCTTCTTCCTTGTTATAAAACATTAAACCATGGCTTACTTGACCGTGGTGAAGGAAAATAGAATCCATTTGCAAGCTTGTTAGCCGAGGAATTAATAATCCTCTATCGCCTGTGGAAGATTCAACATCAAGTATTGCATCGGGTTGTGGTGTTGTAACTCCAATTCCAACGTTACCAAATGATTGAACTTGAGCCGAAACTTTTGTAAAAACTGAGGCAAAAAAAAGTGCTGAGAGTAGGATTTTTTTCAAGGCTTTAAAAATTTTCAATGGTGGCAAATGTATATTTATTTTTCATAATTCAAATTTTTATTTTTTTATGAATAGAACTTAGCGTTTTAGTTCCATATAACTTTCTTGCCCATCTAATTTTACCATTACAATACCCCTTGGGTTCATTTTTTTTAGAGTAGATATATTAAATTTCAAACTTACAGTTCTAAGTTTGACGCAGTTTTCTTTTTCGGCTTGATGGATAAGAAATACAGAAGTTTTGGGTGGAAGACTCTTCATCATATTACCGTTATTGAACAGTTGGAAGTGGTAACCATTGCAGCCACCTTTGTAAGTTACGTTTATAGTAAGCGTAGAATCTTTCAATTCTGTGGAATTTACAGTGTAGTCTGCTGCACTGCTTGGCTGAAACTTTGAATCGGTTATGAGCGATTCAATTTGAGGTTCGGTTTGATTAACTGTAACATTTTTGCTTGCACAAGCAAGCAGAACAAAAATGAAACTCAAATATAAGTAGGGTTTCATTATTGCTTTATAAATTTGATTCTTTCGGTAATTCCGGCCTTATTAATTTCCACAAAATATATTCCCGAAACCAATGATGCAATGTTGAGTTTTAAATTAGCCGATGAATTTGTTTCTATGGCAGGAATTACATTTTGCCCAAGTATACTTTTCACCGTAACGCCTTCCACTTTATATCCATTCAAATCTAAAGTAAGTTCGTCTTTAGCAGGATTTGGAAACAGGTTAAAGTGATGCTTTTCGGTCTCTGAAATTCCGCTGTTTATATCATTTAAGTTAATATTATCCAAATATAAATTATTGCCGTAGCCATTTACAGCTTCAAATCGAATAAGTACATCATCCAATCCAAAATACTGATTCATATTAATAGAATCGGTTCGCCATTGGGTGGTTGAGGGCACAAAACCACTTGTAATTATATCAGCTCCATTATTAGTTGATAATTGTGTATTTCCTTTACGGTAAAGCACTTCCCAGTTTTCGCCGCAATCGGTTGAAACAGCAACACGCAAGCTATCAAAATACTGATTACTTGCTCTAGAATAAGCCACATCGAACTTTAATCCAACCGGTAATAATACATTGGAAAAATTGGTGTATGGCAATACAAGATAATCTTCTTCTCCTTCAGCATTTACATATTCAAAAAACTCAAGTCGGGCTGATTTTACGCTTTGCCCATAACCACTTGCTGCCGAAGTTGCCGTCCAAGTTAGCCCATTGTCGGGATTTATTATCGAGAAGCCACTTGATGGAAAACTTGGGGTTTCAAATCCATTTTGAACTGGAGCGGGCACAGAAGTGGGCGTAATAAAAGAAATACTCCCCGAAACACTGTTGTTGTTCGAATTTTGGTCAGCTATGCCATTTACTGAAATTATGCTGAAAATAAGCGTATTGCCTCCTACTACAAAATTAATTGTATCGGTATTCAAAACAGTAACCTGTCCGGTAGCTAATGGAGAACCGCTATAGCTTATTGTATCAACATTTACGCCATTTAAAGTGAGTACAATTTGAGCGGTATGAAGCGTATCTGTACCGTTATTCTTCAATGTAAATGATGGTACTACTTTATTGTTACAGGTAACACTTGCACTGGGCGAATTTAGTGAAGTTAGCCCGGCATCAAGGGTATAAACTATATTCGTTGGGTCGTAGGCATCCACTGTTAGCGGGGCAAGATTTTGTGGGTCGAGCCAATCTTGCAGACGGGTGGCGGCTGTGGTTTGAGAATCCCATGATTCAGAAAATTTCCCGTAATAATCATATTTATTATCAGGTGTTGCAGAGCAACTTGATGGACCGCCAAAAAGCTGGCCGATTATTCGGTGATTGGGATCGAAAAGCGGCGAACCGCTCGATCCACCTTCGGTAACACCTAATGTCCACTGTCCAACACGCCAGCATTGAGCCACGCCGGTACCACCATTAAATGTTCCGCTTTGAGTTTGGTTTTGTGCTTTAGAGAATTTCTTTAAATCGCCGGCAGGGTGATGAATAGCAAAAGCGGAATCAACTACAATTCCTTCTCTACTCCATCCAGCATACACTGCTCCATAACTGGCGGGAGGAATAGAAGATAGTTCTAAAAGTGCAAAATCGGAATTTGAACTTCGGGCCTTGAGTGTACAACCCGAAATAGATTGTGATGTGGCGGGTTCGGTAGAGCCGGTGCAAGCTGTGGTTTCGTAATTAAATCTAAATACCCATGAACCTACGGTCGCACCTTGTGTGCAGTGATTAGCTGTAAGGAAATAGGGTGTTCCCGATTCGGGCACATCGTTAATCATTGCACCCGTACAAATCCCATTTCCACCTGATAAAATTATACAAACCGAACGTTTTTCTACCTGCCACTCATCAGCAACAGGACAGTTTACATTTACTTCGCACGCACCGCTTCCACCAGGCCCCATTATGTTTTTACGGTTAAAATATTCATTAAAACCTCTATACCCATGCACAACTCTATTTATCCCGATATGCCCTTCGCCAATTTTAGATTTTGGTTCTAAGTATTCAAATATAGCTTCGCTTCCATGCAAAATATCGGTTCCGAATTGGCGATCTTCACGGTTATTGAAATTGGTAAACGCACCTAAAACTGATGTATGCTTAGGAGAATAAATATAAAACCTGCCACCTTCGGGTAGCTGAAAATCGTTGTAAACGAGGTTTAAACTTAATGCCCCTTCCGATTTAATGGCCAAACGCCAAAGCCTGTCGCCGTTTGCTAAAGTTTCCCAAAGCCCTGAATTGCTTAGGTTAATGTCCACATCAATATTAGCTCCAAACCGGAAAGGTTTTGCTTCGCTTGTGTTGATTTCGTCTTCCTGTTTTAAAAAATCAATATCCACATAAGGCATTACCCGCATAGGAATGTTGTTTGCTAATTCTTCTTTTGTTGAAAAAGAAAGCGGCTTACCACCTTGTGAAATTTGGGAAAATGCTACACTGGAAACTGCAACACAAAACAAAGCTGTATATAATGCTACCGATATTTTCATCGTAAAAATTGAACGGCGAAAGTAAGGCACAATTTATCGGAACTGTATCATTTTGAATGGAGATTCAAAAAAAAATGAGGAATTTTGTGTATCTTAAATTGTTGAGGGATTAGTTTACAACATTGCCAATGTTCTATCCCACTAAATAATAGCAATAAATAGCGTTGTAAAAAATTATTAAATTAAGTAATAATTTTTAATTTTAAGAAAACCTAGCAATTTTTTACTGCATACTTTTGGTGCAATCTTTAAATAACAAACCGTAAATTTACACTAAATGAAAAAAGCAATTACACTGGCTTTTGGCCTTTATGCATTGATTCCAAACCTTTATTCGCAAAACTCCAAACTCGCCTACAGAGAAGGAAATGTAATAGCACTTAACGTAAATTCTTGGACTAACGACTTGATATACGACCCTAAATTTATCAAACAAAAACAAGAAAAACGCGATGAGCAAATTCTCGCATTTAATGCTAAGATAGTTTCGGGACAGCTGCCTCCCCAAAAATTACCATTAACCTATAAAGTATTCAACGAACCCACATCAAGCAAAGATTTAGATAGCTACAGAGTAACCACAAATATAGGCGGTAAAGATTATTCGAGTTTTTATGAAGCTTCAAAAGACACGATGTACATATACCGAAACAAGGGTGTGATTACTTCCGAAGTAGGGTTTACTATTCAGGGAGTTCAGAAAATACCATTTAATTTAAAAGTAGGCGACAAGCTGCCAATGTTTGAAGATGTAGGGATGATGTATCCAACAAGCACCAATCAAAAGGTGAAAGAACAGGTGTCGGCAGGTTTGAAAACGAAAACT
>CANJNG010000200.1 GCA_947475205.1 Bacteroidota bacterium | reverse complement strand
TCTACTTATAATAAAGATGTTTATGTTGATAAATGTTATATGTGTTCAAGTGTTGAAAAATTAGAAACTCATCACTTAATCCATCAAAAAGATTTTAATGATACTATTAATGGCCTAATTTATGCACAAAAAATGCACGTACAAAAAGATGGAAAGGGAAACTTGGCCGTGCTGTGTAGGAAATGCCACGACCTTGTTCATGCTCACTTACCTTGAAATGCTGGGTGGCGCCGTAAGACCCCATTTTCTTCATCATTTTCTTCATCAATTGATGACTCGCGATGATACACTATCGTGTTGACAATATCGCACATATGGTTTCGCGGGTACCCGTCCCGTAGTAGGCTGATAACTTGGTCCGACGACTTTCCCAGCAACGATATATTTCTATCTATGCTGTACCTTTGCATCTCCTGTTGTAAAAGTGGCATGATTTTATCCATCAGGACTGCCAAATTCCAGAACGCCCTCACCATTTGTACCGTATTTGGGCTAAGTTCTCCATTGAAGTATGAATTAAGTGGCTGGTCGTCAGAGGGAGGTTCAGACAACAACTCATTAAGTGTTCTCACCAATGCATCCAATGGTTTATCAGCACTAGTACGGAAAACGACATGAGCATCCGGAGTCTGTGCAAGGATAGTGCTTAACTGATTGAATAACTCAACGGCTCTATTGACAAGGGGTAGGATTTGTTTCAATGTCAACTCATATTTTGAGCAAAGTTGACCTATACGTTTGCATTGTACAGGGTGTCCGCCGCCATACTTCACTTGCAAGGCGTACAGCTGTTTCAATACATCATCAGCCATAGACTTCACATTTGTTGCATCACCCCGCAATTTGGCATCACATTCGCACTGTAGGTCATTTTGCGATATCAAATACAGACTATCCTTCATTTCACTCCGACCCATTTCTCCAGACGGAGTTTCCAACACGTCCAAATAATGCGCCAACGCCCATAATATTTCAGTAACCCTTTCGGGATCTTTGACCATACAATTAAACATATCTTTACATATGTCCGAACTGTTTCTGATTTCGGTCAACACCTCCCCTAAAAAAGGTATATGAGGTGTTTTTTGGATGCAACTACAACTCAAGTTGCCCAACATGACCGCAAGACGAACAAGAATCTGGTATAGTACCAGTAGCATCTTCCTAATCTGGAAGATATCTTCTTGTGAAGGCTCACCATCGGTATTAATAACCAAGTGCTGCAAAGCCTTTTTATTAACACAACTGCCAACACAACTGCCATCACAACCACATCCTAAAGGCATATCTGATGTCTAGTGTACAATTAAAGCATACAATATATAATACATATAAATATTCAATTTTTACTAACAATAAAGTTTTTATATATTGGTGAAAATGATAATACTGTACCATTAAAACCAATACTAACCTTTTCAAGTGATTTATTATAGTTATAAATACTGGTTTTAACAGATGGTGCCAAAGGCGCTTTTAGTTGTAATTTTTTATTTTCATTGCATATAGTAATAAAATTATGTATTTTGTCTTCTATTAACTTATCAATATAGTCATTTACTTCCTTACTGGTTGCACCAACATTTTTACAATGCTTCATATATTTGTATATATTTTTCTTATTACTAATTAATTTTTTAATTTCACAAATGCCAAATGTTTTTGATGGAAATAGGTTATTAAACCATGTAAACACGTCAATAATTGATGCACTTATAGCACCAATATCTTTACCTAATCTTTTTGAAAAGTAAAAATGTAATATAATCAAAGCCATAGATAAATCATAATTATCATACAAATTAATAATATATTTTTTATATTCACTTATCAAACTGTTTTCTTTATTCAGTTGGTGTTGTCTAATATGCGTATTATAATAAAAATTAATTTTTTCATAATTTATTGCATTATAATAAACGAGAGGATATTTTTCACCATCTTTACATGGAAATGTATTGCCATAATATTTTGCTTTTTTTGATATAATTCGTGTCTCAGCGCTTTCACTTCCTCTAAATGCTTGTATATTGATTCTTCCAAATAAGTATTTATAACCGTTAGTAACAGACATAAATTTATCATAACCACTTTTCTTTAATTTTGCATATTGTTCTTTTTGCAACATAATAGATTTATTATTATCTTCTAAATCATAATCATAACTTTGTCCTATTTTTTCTAACATTGACTGATATGGAATATGCAATTTTAACATAACAAATTCAGGTTCTGGATTCATATTACATATCCATTCCAATTGTTCTTTATTTTGGTTAAAAATCATTAATTCATCTTTTGAAGGATCTTTTTCTTCTTTCATACGTATATCACTTGTAAAAAATAGTTTATACTTACTTGTTATATCAGGGAAATGTTTTTTAACTATTTTACCCATATTTTTAGCAGTATCTATTGTAAAAAATCCTTCTTTACCAGTTTTTTGAATTGTATTTTTTGTTGGAGTATACCCAAATTCACGTGGATCATAAACAATAAACCTCATTTTTGGATACATTTTTTCAATAAGAGGAAAATGATATCCTTCGGCTGCCCCAGCATAAACTAAAACACATTCTTCTTCCTTAAAATAATGTAATACTTCCTCTAAAAAATCTACTTCAGTTAAAAAAAGTTTTAATTGACCATTATGACAATTATGATTAGATATATCACATTGCGTATATTCCTCATATCCTAACTTGTCAAATAAATTATTATCAATATCTAAAAAATAGTTTTTATTCATATAAATTATAAGTATATACTTTATATATGTCAAGAAATTATATTATACACATTACATAAAATTAGATTATACGCATTACATAAAATTAGATTATACGCATTACATTTATTTATAAAAAAGGAAGATTGTATCAACACGTTTATAAAATCTTTTTGTTCTAAACTCATGATAATGAAACACAACACCACTTCTATCTAATATCTTTTTAATTAGATCAATATAATCAGTATATACATTTGGTGTATTATAAATATTTTTTTTAAATAGTGAATTTTGAACAAGCATTAATTCTTTTCCATTATTGTTTATACATTTATATGACCAATTATATGAACCCATTTGAAACTCAATATTTAAAGGATTTAATGTATTAAAAAAGTCTTTAATATTTATAATTGAAGAACCAATTTTAAAATCGGGATTTTGAATAACATATTTTAATAAATTTATTTTTACTTCATATGGATTAATTATATTGTTATGCATCATAGTTAGTATAGCAATATTGTCGCCATTATGATGCAAACTAGTAAATACTAAATTTGGGTCAATTACATTTTTATAATATTTATTATTGGTATTCTCAAGTCTTTTTTCATTCATAAATTTTCTATATGACTTACAACCTTTTTCAAAACATATAGGTTCTAATACATTATTGGAAATATTATTCATTACAATGTTTTAATATATATATATATATATGAATATAGTAATTATTGTTTATATACGCTTATTATCTTAATTATAAGATACAAATATGTTATTATTTTAATTTATAATATAATTATAATTATAGTTCTTACAATAAATAAAATGAATGGAAATACAACAAACAATACATTTTTTGTATATGATATAATTACCAATACAACACCCCAAGTAATATTTTATTATTGTTGCATACTAATAATTATAATATTAATTTTTACAAGTATTACAGTACCTATAACATTATTTATTGGATTAATTGGTTATAGTATTTTAATATATTATTTATGGTATAGTAGAAATGTTAATGTTGTTGATAGTAAAGAAAAATTTAATAGTAAATTAGAATCAATACAAACAACAAACGGTAATACGGGCACAACAAACGGTAATATGGGCACAACAAACGGTAATATGGGCACAACAAGCAATAAATTAGAATCAGTACAAACGGTAAACAGTAAATTAGAATCAATACAGTTAATAAGTGGTAAAGAAGATATAGTTGATTTTTTATATTATATGTGTGATTTAAAAGGGTTAAATTTTAGTTTGTATGATGAAATAATTGTATCATTTTCAAACATAATATTTTTATATAATTCAATTAAAACAGATAAAAGTTTAGTTTTTGATTATTACAATATTATAAATACGATAAAACTAAAAATACTTGCTAAAATTGAATCATATAATCTTATAACTAATAGTATTACATATAATGAAAAAATTAAAAATCTTAAAAATATGGCAGAAAATATTATTAATAAAATGTTAACAGAATTATACGAAATTAGTAAAAAGAATATTTATTATAATAATTATAATAATAGTACTAAAATAATAACTAAAAATAAGGTATTGGAATATAATATACTTGATTTTAATAATGAAAATATTGGAAATAATGTACCTTTTAGTGTATCAAGTACCTATGTTTTATAGGCACAATTATAGGCACAATTATAGACACAATTATAGGCACAATTATAGACACAATTATAGGCACAATTATAGGCACAATTATAGGCACAATTAAAAAATAGAAAAGTTAGATTATAAATTTTATATATATACTCTATATAATAATGAGTAAATATCAAATTATAAAAGGTTCGGATTTTTTTCCAAGTATTGATACACTTGTAGATAATAGTCCAGTAAATATATATTTTTATCAAATTGCACAATTTAGTGATAATGAAAATAATAAAAATTTTCAATTAAGTAAAAATAGTAATATTTATAATATTAGAGCATATAAATTTAAAGGCATTGGAGGCTCTAATCAAGGATACGGTAATTGTATGTATTCTTATGATATCATTGATATAAACAATTACAAATTAAGTAAACGAAATGTTGATAAATTTGTTGAAAAAATTAAAATAAAAGGTGATGTTGAAGGAGCAAAGACGGGATTAGGAACGGGTAATAAGTATAAACATGTCCATAATAAGGATAATAATAAAACACTTTATAAATACAAATTTTAT
>CANJNG010000199.1 GCA_947475205.1 Bacteroidota bacterium | reverse complement strand
TTCACCACCCGCGGAATGAAACTAAGCCAACTCTTTGCTCAGTTTCAAGGCAAGGAAAGCGGTTTTTCCAAGGGCAGGGAGCGTTCCTTTCATTTTGGCTCAAAAGAGCATCATATCGTGGGGATGATTTCGCACCTCGGCCCCCAATTGGGCATTGCAGATGGCATAGCCTTGAGTCATTTATTAAAGAAAGAACAAAAAGTTACCGCTGTTTTCAGTGGCGATGGCGGAACCTCCGAAGGCGATTTCCACGAATCATTAAACGTGGCCGCAGTCTGGGATTTGCCCGTAATTTTCATTATTGAGAACAACGGTTACGGCCTCTCCACCCCCTCCCTCGAACAATTCCGCTGCAAACAGTTTATCGACAAAGCAATTGGCTATGGCATTGAAGGTGTGCAAATTGATGGCAACAACCTCTTGGAAGTATTCAATACCATTTCTACCTTAGCCGAAGACCTTCGGAGCAACCCTCGCCCAATTTTGTTGGAATGCATCACCTTCAGGATGCGTGGCCACGAAGAAGCCAGCGGCACCAAATATGTTCCCAAAGAACTCATGGAGGAATGGGCAAAAAAGGACCCGCTCGATAACTATGCCAAATGGTTAAAAGAACAAAACATCCTCACTGATTTAATAGAGCAAACCTATCGGGCTGAGTTCAAAGCCGAAATAGAACAAGCTATTGAAATTGCTTTTGGCGAAGCCGAAATAGTCCCCGATACGGCTAAGGAATATGCCGATATTTATGCACCTTTTGGGCAAACTGAAATCCTTCCTTCTCAATCAAAATCACTCAAACGCCTCATCGATGCCATTAGTGATGGAATGAAAGAAGCCATGCGGAAACATCCCGGCTTAGTGCTGATGGGACAAGACATAGCCGATTATGGCGGCGTGTTTAAAGTAACCGAAGGTTTTGTGGAAGAGTTTGGCAAACCCCGTGTGCGAAACACACCCCTCTGCGAAAGTGCTATTGTCGGCACAGCCCTAGGACTTAGCATTCATGGCATGAAAGCTATGGTGGAGATGCAATTCGCCGATTTCGTAACCTGTGGCTTTAATCAAATAGTGAACAACTTAGCCAAAAGCCATTGGCGATGGGGGCAAAATGCCGACGTGGTGGTGCGGATGCCCACCGGTGCAGGAGTGGGTGCAGGCCCTTTTCACTCGCAAAGCAACGAAGCCTGGTTCTTCCACACCCCCGGCCTCAAGATTGTTTATCCCGCCTTTCCGCAAGATGCCAAAGGACTCTTGATTTCCGCTTTTGAAGACCCCAACCCTGTATTGTTCTTTGAACATAAAGCCCTTTACCGCAGCATTTCGGGCGATGTATCCGATGGCTATTTCAATATCCCCATCGGAAAAGCCAACCTTGTTAAACAAGGGAAAGATGTGAGCATAATTACCTACGGTGCAGGTGTGCATTGGGCTTTAGATGTGATGGAAAAGAACCCCAACATTTCAGCCGATGTGCTCGATTTACGCACCCTTCTTCCCTTCGATAGAGAAGCCATTGAAACCACTGTAAAGAAAACCGGAAAGGTCATCATCCTCCACGAAGACACTCTCATTGGCGGCATTGGCGGCGAAATATCTGCTTGGATAAACGAAAGCTTCTTCACCTATTTAGATGCCCCTGTTGTGCGTTCCGCCAGTTTAGACACTCCAGTTCCGTTCAATACCGAACTGGAAAACAACTTCCTGCCTAAGGGAAGATTTGAAAGTCAATTGCTCGATTTGGTGGCGTATTAGAAGCATTAACTCCTATTGCATTTTCACATCTCTTAATAATTCGTTCCTCTGGGACTTTTGAGACCTAAAGAGGCTACAATTTCTAATAACATAAATTTTTAAGAAGTTTATTAATAGCCGGACACCCCAAGCCAAGGAGTCTATAAAGATATGATGGGAGATTTCAGAGGCATAATTCTGCGACCCGCATAACACGAAATAAATTTGAAATTAACTGTTACTTCACCACTCCCCGCCCTATACTAACATAGGTATAGCCCAATTCAGCCATTTGAACATTCTCATAAAGGTTGCGGCCATCAAATACCACTTTTTCTTTAAGAAGACTACTCACTTTATCAAAATTAGGAGTACGGAACACCGACCATTCAGTAGCTATGAGTAAAGCATCAGCACCTTCGAGGGCAGCATATTGGTCAGGGGCAAAACTAATTTTATCGCCCAACACTTTTTTTGAAGTACCCATTGCTTCAGGGTCGAAAGCTGTTATAGTTGCACCGGCTGCAATCAAATCATCAATCATATAAAAGGCCGGAGCTTCACGAATATCATCTGTATCGGGTTTGAAAGCCAAGCCCCAAAGTGCAAATTTCTTTCCGACAACGCTACCTCCAAAATGATCTAAAATCTTGGGAACAAGGCTGTGTTTCTGAGCTTCGTTTACTTCGGTAACAGCATCTAAAATCTTAAAATTATATCCTGCCTGTTCAGCGGAGTGCATAATTGCCTGCACATCCTTCGGGAAACAGCTTCCACCGTATCCAATACCGGGAAACAAAAAGCGTTTACCTATCCTATCATCCGATCCAATGCCAATTCTCACCTTGTCCACATCGGCACCAAGACGTTCGCATAGGTTGGCTATTTCGTTCATAAACGTAATTTTGGTAGCCAGAAAAGCATTAGCTGCATACTTTGTAAGTTCGCTCGACTTTTCATCCATAAAATAAATCGGATTGCCCTGCCGAACGAAAGGCTTGTAAAGCTCTTCCATTATTTTCCGAGCCTTTTCGCTTCCTGTACCTATTACCACACGGTCGGGTTTCATAAAATCATCAACAGCAAAACCTTCTCTTAGAAATTCAGGATTAGAAACTACATCAAA
Source organism: Bacteroidota bacterium (assembly GCA_947475205.1). Classification (GTDB taxonomy): domain Bacteria; phylum Bacteroidota; class Bacteroidia; order JAIBAJ01; family JAIBAJ01; genus JAIBAJ01. The sequence continues at coordinate 2,224 of CANJNG010000199.1, read as the reverse complement.
TTCCACTTTAGCATCCACATTTATGGCGGCTCTAACCTTATCGGCAGTACCCACAGGTACGGTGCTTTTGTTTACAATAACTTTATAATCCTTAATTATCTTTCCAATTTGAGAGGCCACTGCCAAAACGTAACTTAAATCGGCACTGCCGTCTTCGCCCGGAGGGGTTGGAAGAGCCAGAAAAACTACCTTGGCATTTTCAAGTGCTTCAGCAATATTTGTAGTGAACTTTAATCGTCCGGCCTTTGTGTTTCGTTCAAAAAAAACATCCAAATGCGGTTCATAAATAGGCACTTTGCCTTCCCGAAGCATCCTTACCTTTTCTTCATTAATATCGACACAAGCTACATTATTGCCCGTTTCGGCAAAACACGTTCCGGTTACTAATCCAACGTAACCCGTTCCTATTACAGCAATTTCCATGATTTAGTATAGCGTATTGTGATGTGAGTAATGTGTATTGAGATTTGAGTAAAGAGTATCGAAATAATCATACTCACACTACTCTTTACTCTCTACTCTTTACTTGAAGAAGCTAAGAACAGATTCAGTAATGAATTTCAATTGCTCTTCGTCCATTTCGGTATGCATGGGCAATGAAAATACTGATGCACATAGTTTTTCGGTAACCGGAAATGCACCTACTTTGTATCGAGAGTCTTGATAAGCTTTTTGTAAGTGAAGCGGAATAGGGTAATACACCATCATCGGAATATCTAAAGCCGCCAAATGTTTCTTTAAATCATCACGGTTAAAATCTGAACCTACCAAAGTATATTGGTGAAAAACGTGTGTGCTTTTATTACTACGAACCGGAGTTTTTATATTGGGATGGTTAGCAAAAGCCTTGTCGTAATAGGCCGCTGACCGGTTTCTTGCTGCAGCATATTCATCTAAGTGGCGAAGTTTTATGCGAAGAATAGCAGCTTGAATATTATCTAAACGTGAATTAACACCAATGCTATCATGAACATATTGCACACTTTGACCGTGGTTGGCAATCATTTTTAGTTTAGCTCCCAAAGCATCGTCGTTAGTGTACATTGCACCTCCATCGCCATAGCAACCTAAGTTTTTAGATGGGAAAAACGATGTGCAGCCAATTGTTCCCATTGTCCCGGCTTTCTTCACAGTGCCATCGCTAAAGGTGTAATCCGCACCAATGGCCTGAGCCACATCTTCTATAACATAAAGGTTATGCTTTTCGGCCAATTTCAAAAGAGGCTCCATATTCACACATTGGCCAAACAAGTGAACAGGCACAATAGCTTTGGTATTGGGTGTGATAGCGGCTTCAACTAATTTCAAATCTAATTCATAAGTATCGGGGTTTACATCTACCAACACCGGGGTTAAACCTAATAGTCCAATTACTTCGGCAGTGGCCACATAAGTAAAGTCGGCAGTAATAACTTCATCGCCGGGCTTTAACTCCAAAGCCATCATCGCGATTTGCAAAGCATCGGTGCCGTTCGCACAAGGAATAACGTGCTTTGCTCCCAAATATGTTTCAAGTTCCTGTTTAAAGGCAGCCACTTCGGGGCCGTTGATAAACTGGGTGTTACGAATAACGTTCAATACTGCTGTATCTATTTCTGCTTGGATTTTGTCGTACTGTTTACGCAAATCCACCATTTGAATTTTAGTGGTTGTGGCTGACATCTGTGTTTTTAAATTTGGCCGCAAATGTAATAGTAAAATGTTTGGATGGAAATGGAAGTAACAATTGATAATTTAACCCGTCCATTGTGAAATGGGAGATTTTTAATTAGCGTAGTTGTAAAGTTATACTTTCAAGGTATTATTCGTTATAATGGTGCGTTACCCCACCCCTACCTTAAAACGGGTATTTACCCTCTCTATTTATACTCAATCTAAATAGTGTATTTTCTTTGCACACTGAAAATGAAAAAACACCCACTATTTAAAGCATCAAAAATTGTAGGAATTGTCTCAATAATCTTACTATTTACACAAGTTTCGCAAGCCCAAATTATCACTTACGAAGATAGTTTAAATGCAGGGCTTACACGCACCGCTCAAAAAACATTTGTATCAAGTTATGGCCATGTTCATGCCGGATACGATTTAAAAAAAGGTAAAGGCACAGCTAACCTCGACCGTATAGTTTTATTTCTTGGGCATAAATTCAATAAGAATATTACCTTCTTCCCTGAATGGGAATTAGAAGATGCCCGTGTAGAAGGTGGCTCCCCCAAAGGTG
>CANJNG010000198.1 GCA_947475205.1 Bacteroidota bacterium | reverse complement strand
GTTTTGGGTCGGTGTGGCAATGCGGTGGTTTTATGGGGTGGGCGGCTCTGCCGCCAACCCCTTAATCCCACCTCATTGCCACACCTACCCAATACTATGAAAACGATTGTCATGCCGACCGAAGGGAGGTATCTTAATCAAAAAACGGAAATATGATTAACCTCAAACAACAACCATTCTCTTGCCTATTTGCCATAAAATTCTATACTTGCATTTCTATTTCATACTTCTTACTTGACAGAACGCACCCTCCTAATCGAGAACCTTAAACCAATCGATGTTTTCGGTCCTAACGACCAACTTATAAAATTTATTTCCGGGTATTTCCCCTCGCTTAAAATTGTAGCTCGGGGCAATCAGGTTAAAATGATTGGAACACCTGAAGATATTGATGTTTTTGAGGAGAAGTTTGGGGAGATAATTGAGCATATTGCCCGTTTTAAAACTATTTCTGATAATGATTTGATTTATCTTTTGGAGGATAGCCGCCTAGCACCTGCCATGCCGGCGGCTCCACAAAGCGATCCGATTATTATTCACGGACAAAATGGTTTGATTATTAAAGCCCGCACGCCCAATCAACGATTGATGTGCGAAAAAATCAAGAGCCATGATATGCTTTTTGCTGTTGGTCCGGCAGGAAGCGGAAAAACATATACAGCTGTGGCTTTGGCCGTAAAAGCCCTAAAGAATAGGGAAGTGAAGAAGATTGTGCTTACCCGTCCTGCAGTGGAAGCCGGCGAAAATCTGGGTTTTCTGCCCGGAGACTTAAAAGATAAACTCGACCCCTATCTCCAACCGCTTTATGATGCGTTGCGGGATATGATTCCGCCCGAAAAGTTGCGTAACCACCTCGAAACGGGGATAATTCAAATAGCCCCCTTGGCTTTTATGCGTGGCCGGACTTTAGAAAATGCCTTTGTGATTTTGGATGAGGCTCAAAATACAACCACCATGCAAATGAAAATGTTCCTAACCCGAATGGGAATGTCGGCTAAGTTTGTGATAACGGGCGATATTTCGCAAATAGACCTTCCCCGAAACCAACCTTCGGGATTAGTGCAGGTGCTGAAAATCCTGAACGATACTCAAGGTATAGCCATTGTAACCCTCACCGGAACGGACATTGTTCGGAATCCGATTGTGGGACGGGTTTTGCAGGCTTATGAAAGCCAGTTGAGTGGAGAACAGTAATGTATGTGTCCCGAAATTAATTTTTGATTAAACCGTATGAAAACCCTATCATTTATTCCGCTTCTATTATTTTTTCAATCCGTATTGGCTCAAGATTTTTTGCATTGCGGAGCCGATGAAATGCGGATTTCTACCCTAAAAGCATTGCCCAAAGTAGCTGATGCGGTAATAAAACGTGATGCTCAACTCGAAGCATTTACTCAAGATTTCATTGCAAAGAAGCGTGCAAAAGCTGTAACTGCCGACACACCGCTTTACATTATTCCGGTGGTGTTTCATATAATTCATGATTACACCGAATGCAATATTTCCGATGCACAGGTGAACGATTGCATTCGGGTTACGAATGAAATTTTTCGGAAGCAACGAGCCGATACGGCCAGCGTGGTTGAGGTATTTAAGCCCCTGCACGCCGACTGTGAAATCGAATTTCGTTTGGCTCAAAAAGACCCTAATGGTAACTGCACAAGTGGCATTAATCGCATAGCATCTACCTACACATTTGCCGGGCAGCATATCGTAAAATCGCTTATACAGTGGGATCCCTCAAAATATCTGAACGTTTATGTTGTGAAAAATGCTGCGGGCTTGGCCGGACATGCCGTTTGGCCATCAGATGCAGACACCATTCCTGAATGGGACGGAATTGTGATTGGTCACGATTATGTCGGAAGTATTGGCACTGCATCGCCAACAACCTCAATTGTGTTAGCTCACGAATGCGGCCATTATCTCAACTTGCAGCATATTTGGGGAGGAAATAATGTGCCGAACTTTTATTATTACCCCTGTGCCGACCCCAATAAAGACTGCAATATTGATGATTTGGTGGACGACACCCCACCTACTATCGGGTGGCAATCGTGTAATCTCTCGGGAGCTTCGTGTGGAAATACTGTAGATATGGTTCAGAACTCAATGGACTATTCATACTGCAATAAAATTTTTACTTATGGCCAGCGAGATAGAATGCAAGCCTGCCTTAATTCTCCCATTGCCCACCGAAATAATCTTTGGCAACCGGCCAATCTTATTGCAACGGGTGTGGCCGATTCTGCTACGCTGTGCAAAGCAGACTTCGGAGCGAATAAAGTGCTTATTTGCCCATCTGCATCCCCGCAAATTACATTCTCTAATTTATCCTATAACACAGTGGCCGATTCAGTTTTGTGGACTTTCGAAGGGGGTTCTCCGGCTACATCAACCGCTGCATCTCCCGTTGTGGCATATTCTTCACCCGGAAAATACAACACTACGCTAAAGGTATTTTCAGGCAATAATACTGCTGAAATTACCAAAACAGATTTTGTGTCTGTTTTAACTTCTTCTGGAAATCCGTATCCATTTATAGAATCATTCGAAACCGGAAATGCTGACGGCTGGACTGAAAACAGTTTCGACACACTAAATCACTGGCAGGTTACAAACACAGCGGCCTACAGCGGTTCGAAATCAATTATGCTTAATATTTGCGACATGCCACAAGAAACCAAGGACGAGTTGTATAGCCCGATTATAGACCTGACAGGGGCTACTCAAATGAAAATTTCGTTTAAATATGCTTTTTCGGGGAAGGATTCCATCATATACGACCATTTGCAGGTGTGGATATTTAAAAATTGCAATGCAAACGAGTCGAAAAGACTTGAATTAACCGGTACTACCTTCCGCACAGCACCTCCACAAACAACACCATTCGTTCCCGCATCGGTTGCTGAATGGAAACAGGGTGTAGTGAACATACCGCCAACGTATTTCGACAGCGATTTTCGATTCAAATTCGTGTATTCTTCTTCGCAGGGCAATAATCTCTACCTCGACGATATTAACGTGGATATAAGTGCCGGAATAGAATCGCCTGCCAATTTGGAGTTCTCACTATTTCCCAATCCTGCATCAAACCGTATTGATGTTGGGTTTAGTTTAGCGTTCCCAAGCACCATTGCATTCTCGGTAGTGGATATACTCGGGCAAACTGTTCTTGATATGGGCAAACATCATTTTCTAACGACAGAAAGCCATTATTCAATTCCTGTAGGCGAACTAAATAATGGCTTTTACTTTTTAAAAATGGAAGTGGATGGGAGAACCGCCGTAAAAAGTTTTGTGGTGCAGGGGAATTGATTTTACAACCTCAAACCAAAAACTAAACTTGGCCGTATACTTCCAATAGTATATTGATGGCCTTCCAAAAAGCTGGAGACTATTCCGACATCTACCGAAACTGAAAAGAAGCAACGCTTGCTTATCATGGCGTAGGCTCCGTTAACTATGCCTATTGAACCAAATAGGCCGGAAGAGTTATGGAAACGATGATATGCTTTCCTGTCTATGGAAAAATAGCCACCAAAATAGCCTGCCATGCCGCAGTAATATTTTATTTTACCCTGCCCCCAGGGATAAATATTTACGCCCAAATGCCCATAATAGGTAGTGGTCTTGTACCACCATAAATCAATAGTGTATTGGGATTCTCTATCGTATTCAGAACCTTCATTAAGATTATTTGCCCCCGACAGCCCGCCCGCAAATCCAATAATTCCTTTTGGGCGTTGATATTCCACCGAAATACTAAGCCTCCTCCACAGCAAATCGGAATAAATACACGAAAGCAAAAACTTGCCTTTCGGTGTGAATTTGAGGTTTTGCTCGGGTTTGAATAGCCCGGCTTTTGCTAAAATTATTGGTTTGGAAATTAAGATTGAATCGGTATCTGCTTTGATACTTCCGTCTTCCATAAACAGCACATTTTGAGAGAAAGCATTTCCCAAGAACAAAACGAACGCAATATGTAGGATTACTGCTTTCATTTTATGCCATAACTCATTCCTAAATTAAAAGCTGGATTGGGCCTCCAAATAGCTTGCTTGTAACCTTTCAAGTGATAGGTATCCACAGATATATTAAAATCAACATTTACGCAAAGACGGGGCGATGCCCAAATTTTCATTCCATTTATTAACCCCATCCCAGCTATAAACCCCGGATGAAAAGTGGCTTGTTTGTTACTATAGTGATATATTTCTTTGAACTTAAAAAAACCAATAGTTCCCATTAAGCCCATATAATACTGAACCTTTCGGGTACGTTTTCCCGGGTAAAATTGAATACTTACGGGGAGAATTGTGCTGTTATAAAACATCCAAGTTGATCCATCTCCAAAACCAAAATTTATTATTCCTCTATCATACTTATATGTTTCATCAATTTCTATTGAGTTGTATGTCGAAGAATAGCTAATTGATAGTGGCACTTTTACCGAGAAAGGAAATTTTCGGGAGAAAAATTCAGCAAATACCGTTAAGCGGAGCGTTAGTAGATCGGTAAGTGCTAGCCCCACAAAAATGTTCTTTGATGGCCCAACAATGGGACGTTTCCCCACCTTTAGTTGAGCCTCGTTCGGACTAAGAATGTCGCCGCTATCGAGTGTAATAAGGGATATTTCTTTGTAATTTAGAAAATAGCTGCTTGTGTCGGTGCCGTCCTTGCGTTGAAACGAAATGCCATCGGGCAGCAGAGTGATTTTCTTTACTTGATAATCATACTTGCCCTTCTCCAAAGTGATGAAGTTTTGGGATTGGAGATAAGTCCCGGCCAGTAATCCTAAAATACAGAAAATTAACTGTTTCAATACAGCAAAGATATTGAAATCTCAGTTCAAAACGAACCAAACTCTCAATGCCTTAGCTGTGGGCATTAGTAATAGTTTCGCCACTTCCCAAAATCGTATTGTCCTCCCTCCCCTATTTCACCATCTCCCATTCTCTCGTAAACATTTCTCTCAACATTATTTACTACAAATGTCTCATCCTTAAAACTACGATTATAGCCATTCACAAGCAATTGATTTATTTCTGGATAACCATTGAATACTATTTTCATTTCTGGATAGAATGAAACCGTTGCAAGACAAACAATCGTAAAACACACAACAAAATGTCAGCAACAAAGTCGCTTAAACT
>CANJNG010000197.1 GCA_947475205.1 Bacteroidota bacterium | reverse complement strand
TGCAGTGCTTTTGTTGGTTTCATGAGTTTTTGTTTCGCAACTCAATTCTACTTGAAACCCGCTTTAGCACTGCTCCTTTTTCTGAAACTTAGTAACGCTATCCCGTTTATAACAATAAATTCTTACCCTTAGCCTGACGGCTATGGGGTTACCCCCCTTTCGGGTACGAAAGAGAGTAGGGGGTAGGTTTGCTACTCCCTCACCAATTTAAAATCCACCTGTCGTTTCTCGGTATCTACTTTTTTGATTTGAACTTTTAGTTTATCGCCCAATCGGTATGTTGCTCCGCTTATGTCGGCAGAGATAGTCATTGTGCGTGGGTCGAACTTGTAGAAGTCATCATCAATATCCCGCATCCGAATCATTCCTTCGCACTTGTTTTCTATGATTTCGATAAACATTCCGTTGTCGTTCATTCCATTGATAATCCCATCGAAAGTCTGCCCTATTTTATCTTTCAAGAACAGCATTTGCATATATTTCACCGAGGTGCGTTCGGCATCGGCAGCCAATTTCTCCATTTCGCTGCTGTGTTTGCATTGGCCTTCAAGCGGAGAGGCCTCTATACTTTTTCCACCATCCAAATAATGTTGAAGCAATCGGTGAACCATCACGTCGGGATATCGTCGGATAGGAGAGGTGAAGTGTGTGTAATGCGGAAATGCTAACCCATAATGTCCAATATTCTTTGTGCTGTAAATGGCTTTTGCCATACTCCGAATGGCCAACATCTCTATCACATCCTGTTCGCCTTTACCTTTAATATCATTCAGCAATTTGTTTAACGATGCTGAAATTTGTTCTTGTTTGTTGGTATCGAGGTTCACTTTATAGCCCAATCTTCCTACAAAAGCCGAAAACTCCTGCAAACGTTCAGGTTGGGGTGAATCGTGGATTCGGTATACAAAGGTGCGTTTGTGTTCCTGTTCACCTGTTTTTCCACAAAACTCAGCCACTCTCCGGTTAGCCAACAACATGAACTCTTCAATTAAATGATTGCTATCTTGAATCTTCTTAATATATACGCCGGTGGGTTTTCCGTTTTGATCTAGGGTGAACTTTACTTCTTCTCGTTCAAAATTGATTGCCCCTTTTTTGAAACGAATCTCCCGAAGCTTTTTTGCCAACACATTCACATGTGCCAACTCTGCATTCAGGTCACCCACTCCGGTTTCGATTACTTCCTGAGCTTCTTCATAGCTAAACCTGCGTTGGGAATGAATAACTGTTCGGCCAAACCACTGCTTTAGCACTGTGGCTTCTTCATCCAATTCAAACACTGCCGAAAAGCAAAGTTTATCTTCATTAGGCCGAAGTGAGCATACCATATTGCTCAGTTTTTCTGGAAGCATCGGTATCACCCTGTCCACCAAATATACCGAAGTTGCCCGGCGATACGCCTCTTCATCCAGAACAGAACCAGGCGGCATATAATAGGAAACATCGGCAATGTGAATCCCGATTTCTACATTTCCATTATCAAGTTTTTGATAGGAAATAGCGTCGTCAAAGTCTTTAGCATCCACCGGGTCAATGGTGAACGTAATCGTCTTTCGGAAATCTTTACGGCGTTTAATTTCAGCAGCCGGAACTTCATCGGGAATGCTATCGGCATATTTCTCCACTTCGGCCGGAAACCTCAACGGGAAATCGAAGTCGGCCAGAATAGCCATCATTTCTGCATCTTTATTACCCGGCATTCCTAATATTTCTACCACTTCGCCTCTGGGTTGTCGGCCAGCTATTGGCCATTCGGTGATTTTAACCACCACCTTTTCACCATCCTTAGCTTTGTTCAGGCTGGTGGATGGAATCATAATTTCATACGAGAAGCGAGGATTATCGGCCACCAAAACACCATACGTTCCTTTCATTCGCAAAACGCCCGACACCTGAGTCTTGGCCCGTTTCACTATCTCCACCACTTCGCCTTCGGGTTTGCCTTTGCGGTAGCTTATCCGCACCTTCACCATATCGTTATCCATTGCCGTTCCAATGTTTCTAGGGTGGATGTAAATATCTTTATCCATATTTTCCACCATCAGATAGCCCGCTCCGGCTGCCGAAATATCTATTTTACCTTCCACCAAACTGCTCGATTCTTTGTATCGAAATTTCCCCCGTTCGGGCTCGGTAAGCTGTCCGGCATTCTTTAGTTTAGCCAATTCAATGATGAGTTGTTGGCGTGCGGCTGTGTCGGTGAAGCCAATTCCCGTTGCCACCTGCTTATAATTAAGGGCTTTGCCTTCATTCTTTTTAAAGAACTCCATGGCGGCCACCGATACCAGCCGTGATAACTTATCGGGTCTGTTGATGTTTTTTTTGCTCATTCTGAACTGCAAGGTGAAACCTAATCAGGTAGGTTTTAAGTTGAGATTTGATTTGTTGTAAACAGGGATGTGTTTAGTTTGTGCCGTAAACCTGACAGGTTTCAAAAACCTGTCAGGTTTACTAAGAAAGGGTGTTTTGCTATAATATTGCAACCATGATATCCAATTCCGACATTTCCGATTTATTTAAGCTTATGGGCAATCTGCTCGATTTGCACGGCGAAAACGAATTCAAATCCCGCAGTTATGCCACTGCTTCTTTTCGTTTAGATAAATATCCAAAACCCATTATCAGTATGCCCGCCGAAGACCGTCAGCAAATTGAAGGAGTAGGGAAGGGGATATATGCCAAATTGGACGAGCTTATTGCTACCGGTACCATAGCCGAACTTGATAGCCTTTTGGCCAAAACACCAAAAGGAGTGCTGGAGATGATGAAGATAAAAGGAATCGGCCCTAAAAAGGTACGCACCATTTGGCTCGAACTGGAAATTGAAAGTGTGGGCGAATTGCTTTATGCTTGCAATGAAAACAGGCTGGTGGGCTTAAATGGTTTCGGAGCGAAAACTCAAGATGCTGTTATAAAAAGCATAGAGTTTATGCAAAGCAACAGCGGTAAACTGCATTTCGATGTTGCCGAAATGGAAGCCCGTACTATTATAAAGGAAATGAATGCTGTTTCTATCACTGCTGAACCTTTGGCCGAATTAGCCCGCCGATGTGAAATAGTAAACGAAATAGAATTGCTCGTGGCCGGAGGGTTTAGTCCAATTTTAAGCAAATCAGTTGAGGACTGTATGGCTGTGGCCGGATATGATTTGCATTCCTCCACTGAAAACCAATTGCAGTTTAAAGGAGCATCTAAAATTGTAGAAGTAAAAATTCGCTTTGCCGATGCTGAGAATTATGAAGCAATGAAATTTCAGTATACCCCTACCCCGGAGTTTTTGGAAGTTGTTGGCTTTGATAAATCCACGTTTTCTTCCGAAGCCGATTTCTTTACCCAAAAACAACTCCCCTTCATTATCCCCGAAATGCGGGAGAATAAGGACACGCTGGCTTGGGCAACTACTATTAAAGATGTTGAAAATATAATTCAATTCAATCACCTCAAAGGATGCATCCACAATCATAGCGTTTGGAGCGACGGAAGCAATACCGTTGAGGAAATGGCCAATGCCTGTATGGATTTGGGCTTGGAATATTTTGTGATAAGCGACCACAGCAAAACAGCGGTATATGCTAACGGTTTGCAAGTGGACAGAATTTTGAAGCAACAGGAAGAAATAAACAAACTCAACCAAAAGTTTGCGGCATCCGGAAATCCATTCCGAGTATTCAAATCTATTGAAAGCGATATATTGGGTGATGGCTCTTTGGATTATGAGGAAGAAATTCTGAAAACCTTCGACCTCGTAATTGCCTCTGTTCACAGCAACCTTAAAATGGATGAAGAAAAGGCCAATATGCGTGTTATTAGAGCCATTGAAAACCCTTATACCCGAATTCTGGGTCACCCCACCGGACGGTTGTTACTGTCTCGGCCGGGCTATCCGGTTAATCATAAGCTGATGATTGATGCCTGTGCGGCCAATAATGTGGTGATTGAACTTAATGCACACCCTTACCGCCTCGACCTCGATTGGCGTTGGATTAATTATGCACAAGAAAAAGGGGTAATGATTTCAATCGACCCCGATGCTCATGAAATAGCCGGAATCAATGATATGTATTATGGCGTGTGCGTTGCCCGAAAAGCCGGATTGTTGGCCGCAAATGTTTTGAATACTAAAACGCTGGCCGAATTTGAAAAGTGGTTAAGGAGGTAGGATTAATGTTGTTTTTCAAGTTTCGTGTTATTAAATATGTAAACCCTTGCACGATCCTGTTAACTATGATATACCCTTATACACTTGCACAAAAATTCTTTCTTTGCCATTATATACCCTTTTTTATTGATTTATGCTAAATCAACAATCTTTAACCTCCAAAAAGTAGTGGCACCTCCAAACTGCTGATTACTTTTGCTCCAATGTTTGAATCTCCTGAACTTCAATTTGCGGCCATAACAGTGCTGCTCACTTTTTCCCTTTTTCTCTTTGGCTTTATTCATTCCTTAATAGTAATGTATGTTCCGTTTTTTGAAAACAGACGCATTCAAGGTAAAAATTATAAAGTAGGTTTATTATGGAAGCGAATGCCCTTAATAGGGTTAAATGCCTTTTTGCTGCTGACCATAAATTTTGTGGGTCTCTACTTTGGTTATGATTTTTTTAATCACGATGGCTTGCCAGCTTGGTGGATAATATTATTGCAGGTACTTTTCATCATTTTTTTAGATGACAGCTATTTCTATTTCTATCATAAATTTCTACATGATAACAAATGGGCATTACGTAATATACACGGAGTACACCACCAAGCCATAATGCCATTTCCATTAGAGTATATATATGTACACCCGCTGGAATGGTTTATGGGAACCTTCGGCCCCTTCTTAGCCATATTTGTTGCCTTTGCTTTTGGCCTTCCCATTAACCAATGGGCATTTTGGCTATATATAATAATACGTAACCTGCACGAAAGTGATATTCATTCCGGCATCAAAACCCGCTTTATGAATAAAATCCCTTTTCTTGCCCCTGCCGAGCATCACGATTTACACCATAGCCGTCCCTTTGGCAATTATGCTTCTACCTTTTTAATTTGGGATAGAGTTTTTGCTACGGAAATAAAAAGCGAAGATGTGAAGAAGAAAAAGAGATAGTAATTACTTAAGGCCCGAACCTTCTCAACCGATTAGTTGAGAGCATTCCCTAATCCCCGAAGCCTCTCAACCGATTAGTTGAGAGCATTCCCCAAGTCCGGAACCCTCTCCGGTAAATGCCTGAGAGCATTCCCTAAGCCCGGAACCCTCTCCGGTAATTGCCTGAGAGCATTCCCTAAGCCCGGAACCCTCTCCGGCAAATGCCTGAGAGCATTCCCTAAGCCCGGAACCCTTTCCG
>CANJNG010000196.1 GCA_947475205.1 Bacteroidota bacterium | reverse complement strand
TTTATAAAAAAAATATATTATTTATTATATATACAAGTTATGTCTAATCAAGGTGCATTAAGTAAAAATTCTAATCCCAATATGGACGAAATGGAAAAAAAAGTAGATAAATTAATTAAAAAATTTGCAGACGTTCCAGATGCTAAATACAGAATTATTAAGGAACTTCAAGAAGATTATAAAGATGATGAAGTTAAAGATGCTATTTTAAATCGTTACCAAGATAAACTTGAAAAAGTTAAACGTGTTGCTGAAAAAATTAAAATTAAATTAGTTGCAAAATTTCCAGGTTTAAATGTTAAAGATTATATAAAAAAATTAGCACCATACAAGAGCAAATACAATATAACTGATTCAGAAATGAATTTAGTTATTGGTTTATTATTTAGAACCAGTCCTATAACTAATTCTATTGAATTTGATAGACCTTACACTGAAATGACCAGAGCATTAGGTTTTGAACCTGCTAGTTTAAATCTTGGTAGCAAGATGGTTGTTAAACCTGACGAAATGGAACACTTACAAGGCATTTTACAATTAAATGGTTTATACAAAGAATTACACAACCAAGTATCTTTACAATCATTAGTTTACACTGATTGTTCACTTAGATCAATTAATGGTAATGCTGATAGAACTAAGAATAACATGTTTTCATTTATTCACCCAATTGTTGCTGCATTATTCATTCCCAAGATAGATAAAATAGATAATCACTTTATTCAAGCATCTATTTCTAATATTGTTGCTCAAAAATACAATGGCAACGAGTTAACCACTTTACCAGATTATGAATTATTTACTGATATTTCAGTAGATCCATCTGAAACCGCCTGTACTGGTGGAAAATCCAAGCCTTTTGCTGATTTATTAGCAAGATGCCAAGTACAAGTAAAATTATGGGAAGCAGTTCTTAACTTAAGACAGGGTAAATATTACAGCAATGATTTAAATTCTTTTATCTTAGCCGTTGATAGTTGTAAATCAAATGTTTTTGATGCTGCCGATTTTGCATATGTTAAGGATGAAGGTTCTATCTTAAGAAAATTATTTGGTGTTTTCTCATTTAGACCAACTTTTGTTAACACTTCACCAATTGTTGGCATTAATGATTTAGCAACTAACTGTTCATCATTAGCAGGTATTAACACTGCTCACTTAACCACTGTTTCTATGTTATGCATGAGAATTTCACAGGCAAACATAAATAGTAGATTTAATGTCAATCCAGCCCAACCCATACAATTAAGCAGTGCATTACATAGACAACAATTATTTGCATACAAGGGACGCATTGAAACTAAACAACAAGAAGTATTATACAGCAATGGTATAATTGTATTCTATGTTCATAGAAGATATCATCAAGTTGATACTACTCTTCAACAAAATCCATACATTATTGCAACCTTACCTATGACTATGTCTTCTTATGAAAGAATTAACCAACATCCAGTTGATTTTAGTCCTATGTTAAATCTTCCACAACAAGCATTTACCCTCAAGTCTGTTGTTTGCCTTGAAACTACAAATGTTGGTAATGTTGGTAATGTAGGTACTCACGATTTAATTATCGGTTGCAGTGCATTTGTACGTTGCCAAGGATATGCCAATGCTGATGGAGTTAAATATTCACCATTATCGCATCATACTTTATCATCAACATCACTTACTAGTATTGAACCAATGGGTTGGTTTGATTTACCTGTTCTTATGGCTGAAGGAAGAACCAAAGGCACCTTATTCATTTACACTGAATAAATTGTTAATTATAAGTTGTTAATTATAAGTTTATAAACTTTGTTCTAAGTTTACAAATTAAAAAAATGTTTTTGTTACAGATGGTAATGATAAACGTCCTGCTTTTGATACATTTACTGGCAATGGTATTGGTTCTATAGGTCTATCAATAACATTTAAATATTCTTCATTTTGTTTTATATTAGTAATCATTTCATTTATTATGCGTCGTAAAACACATTTATTTAATTCTTTTACCTGATGAATAATTTTATATGGTGAATTTATTGCATCTGTAATATAAACTGCTCTCATAACAATTAATAAATCAGATTCTTTTTGGTCTATTACTAATTTATATTTACCATTTGATTGTATGTATATTTCTTTTTTAATTGCATCCTGAATTCTTCTTATATTATCTGGTGAAAAGAACAGTTCTCCTAATGGTGTTGGTGTATAAGTTCCTTGTAATAATGATTTTTGTATACTTCCTTCAGTTGCCCAATTGTTATTATCTTCTTTTACTGAAAATGAATTATAATTTTTTATATTATTATTTTTTCCAGGTTGAGAAAATACATTATTATCATTATTGTTATTAAATGTTGTATTTTTATAACTATCTATAAAACTGTAATACATACCTTTCTATATACTATAAACTATATTTTATTATTTATAAGTTATATATTATTTGTTATAACATTTATTTTGAACATGTCTATTTTTTCAATAATAATATCTAAATTAGAAATAATAGTTTGGTCATAGTAATATGTAAATTTAAGATTTGCTAAACCGATCTTAGAACTTTCTAATAATGTAATATATTTATTCATTGTCATATTATTATTACATTGATTATGTGATAAAATAGCAATATCTACTAACTTGTTTATATAATCAATTGTTAATTGACGCGTATGACCATAATACCATCTACTAATTGATTTTATATATGCATTGTCAATTTTAATTTCAAAATCTATTTTTTTATTATCTTTCTCCTCGTGCATTATTATTAGCAATTTATCATATTTTTGTATTTTAGATAGTACTGTTAAATTAGATAATATCAAAAATTCATTGCTATTATTATATAAACTTGTATTTTCTTCTTTACGTTCATTTATATCTTCTTCAGTGTATACATTTGTAGGAACTATATCATCATCTCTATTTATCATATTATTACAAGTTAAATCTGTTAATTGTTCATTAAGTAATTTGCGTTTTAGTGAAGTTGTTTTATGAAAGAATTTTTTTGGCATTTCTATATTTATATTATAAAAAAAATATTTATTGATTATAAAATTCAATAAATATGTAGGTAGGGCGTTGGGGCAAGGGTTAAGGGGTATATGATTCAATGATATAACTTGCATTTACAGCAGATTGACCCGCAGAAACATCTTGATATATTGTTTCATTTGATGAATATTGAAATAACATATCTTTTCCTACATTTTCAGTCATCAAACTACCATTAATGCCTCTAATACATTCACATTCATATTCGCATTCGCTAATATCTTGTATATAAATAACTATTTCGTACTTTTCATACTCTGATTCATATACAACAAGTTCACCTTTTCTAAATGATTTACTACCAATTTTCTTAACATAATTAACTTCACTTTCTCTAAGTAATGTACCAACTCTATTATGAACATAAGATGTAAAATATTTTTTCATTATATCCTCATAATTTTTACCTGCATTTATATCAGTACTTATTTTATTAAGCATGTCTAATATTTCTGATGATGGCATTACGCCTCCAATTGCAGTAAATGCTTGGCCAAAGTTATTAGATGATAAACATCTTACAGCATTTTCTTTTACTTTTAATTTTATATTTCCTGCACATTGCGGTAAACTATTAGTTTTTCTTGCAAAATTATCACATTCTATTAAAAATTTACTAATTATTTTATATTGTGTATTATCATTTAAATCATGATAATCTGTATCAACTAATAATAAATCACCATAATTTGGTATGAAATAATCAACACCGTTTATGGTATATTTCCAATATTGTGTCGTATCTATACTTGTTGGAACATCTTTAATATAAAAATTCTTTTCTAAAGCCATTTCATTAAATGTAAAATCATATTTATCCATAACATAAAATGCAGTTATCATTTGTGCAATTACTGATTTCCAACGATTATCTGTTTTAAATCCACTATATACTTGTCTTTGTATGTTTCTATCAGTTTCATATACATTTGATGACCATGTAAATATACTATAATTGGGTGATTCTGTTAATACAACTAAAACTTTATTAGAACGTATATGATCACAAGGAGATGCTCCTGAATGTATTATTGCACGTTGATGAAAGTTTGGAAATTGTATAGATGAATTTCTATATACAAATAAACAATATGCTTTAAGAAAGTTTGGTGATATATTTTTCTTATTAATTATATTACGGATAAAGGAGTAGTAGTATATTTCTCTCCATACATTATATTCAGTTCTATCTTTATTTAAAACTGCATCAAGTAAATTTTTTGCTAATACACTATCTAAACATGATAAATTTGTTAGTAATGTATTATAATTAGCACTTGTGCAATATGGATTATAGCGCGGATCATTATTAAAATTTTCAGATTTAAAATCTACAAAAAACGCTTCAATTAATGATAATGCATATAATCTAATATTAACACCAACAGAATTTTTCTTGCATTGTGTAGAAACTAAACTTTTATTATATTCTATTGGATAACATGAACTGTATACTAATAAGTTATGTGGTAATCCTAAATATGGATTATTATTATATGAATTGCTATTAAATGGATTAATTTCTAAAAATTTTAATCTTGAATTTAAACTATTTGCTTTACCATTAAATGTTATATCTTCACCATCATAATCCTGTATAAATGTTCCTCGTATATAATCACTTAAATTATTTCTTTCTTTTAATGTCTTGTATGACTTGAATACGTTTTCTGGTGGCATCGCATCTTCATATATCATTGTTGCTTGAATATGATCTGCGTCTGGTCCACCGATGTGTATATGATGATCTGTGTAAAATAATGGAGCAGGATTTGCTAATTCTTGCATCTGTCTTATAACTTGATTTGGTAAATATGAAGATGGTGTTATTACAGGTAGAAACGGTACTTTGGCTTTTTCAGGTATTATAGATGGTTTTTTAGGTGGTTGGTCTTTAAATACCTGTAAATCTACTAATAAATTACTATTTGAACCTTGACTGGGACCAGAGGGTTTTTCTTGACCATAAGAAGGTTGCTGTTTTTCTTGACCATAAGGATATTGCTGTTTTTCTTGACCATAAGCGGGAGCAGGAGGTTTTTGTAATTTATATGGTGGTGCTTCTATATATCCTGAAAATAATGGTATTATTTTTCCTTTTCCTCCTTTTTGTCCACCGTTAACTTTTTCAGACATGTTAGTTATTTTGTTAAAAAAAAATTTTTTTTTGTTAGTTTATATTTATTACTACCACCTTCTTGTATAGAACCTATAGAGGCTAAGGCATTACCTATACTATTTTGGGCCATAGTGCCCATACCTGCATAACTGTTTTGACCTATAGGAGCCCTAGCACCCATACCTGCATAACTGTTTTGACCTATATTACCGTTTTGGGCCATAGATGCA
>CANJNG010000195.1 GCA_947475205.1 Bacteroidota bacterium | reverse complement strand
CACTGCCCCCGAAACATTGTTTTTTACATCAAGTTTTTTAGCATCTAAAATAGTGATTTCTGCATCCAGTCCGGTGAGTTCGCCCACGGGAAAGGTTACCTGAGTGGTGGCGTTGCATTTTGTTTTCACAGTGCCAATCTTCTCAATCTTGTCGTTCAAGCGGTCGGGCACATCCAGCACGGCCACTGCCCTGTAATTAGGGTTCGGCATGCTCATGAGCATAAAAACCCTAATTTGTTTGCTTGCGAACATGCTTTCGCCTTTACCCGATTGTTGAAGTTTAAGAGCTTTTTTTTCGGCAGCTCTTCTTGCCGTTCTTGAAATAGATTTCATTTTGTTTGTTTTTAAAGATTAATTTTTGCTTCCCGCTTTGGGTAAGCAAAGGTCAAAAGGTTTCGGGCGGGGCTGACATAGCCAAAACGTAAAACAGCATGTTTACTGCATAATGGCTACATGTTTTCCGGATAATGGCTACATGTTTTCTGCATAATGCCTACATGCCTTATTTACAATTATTGATAATTTTGGGGTTTATAAGCCACATTAAAATTCAAAAAACCTCGAGTAGTTTGCCTTTTATAGTATCAATTAAAAAAAGTATTTATTTTTGAAGCTGAATTTGTATCGTTTAAAAGCATTGTATTAAACCCCTAAACCCCGAAAAGTGCATGAAACACTAATACTATAATTATTGAGCACGGAAGGCATTCGTTTTCGGATTCCCCTGCTTCATTTTTTATTTATAGCTATAAACGTTTAAACACTTTTCAAAAATGGGAAAACAAACCCCCTGTGGCCGGGTAGTTCTTTGCGAGAATTATCTATTATTTATATGTAAGCGGCCAAAATGTACAAAGCGGATTCATATCAGCGATTTAATATTCTTCCAGTCCATTAAACATAGAAAGGTTGTTCACTTTCTTTTTAATGGAGTACAATTTAAGTTAAAAATAGCTTGTTCCTTAAAAGCTTTAGAAGAGTTGCTCGAGGATAAATTTATCCGAATTCATTCGCAATTTTTGGTCAATCCCGACTATATTTTGGAATATTCCTCCGACGACATGTTTTTGAAGGGTCAAGAAAAACGCTTATCTATTGCCCCCGACAGGTTTGATGAGGTGGATAAGAAATTGAAAGGTCTGGGTTTTAGGGTGGAGGAAATACAGGGTAAATGAAGGTTGGTCCTTGTGTATTTCGCCCTTTCAGGGCTTCGATACTTACCTACTTTTATTCCCATAAATCACAGGGCTGCACCCTGTGTTAATATATAACGCCCTTTCAGGGCTTGTTTATCGTTATTCGCAGCGTAAGCTAATGGCTTAGTAATCCAAGACAGCTTGCATTTAAAAATCAGTGCCCATCAGGCCAATCTGCCTACTCTGAGTCCCAATGCATTTTACACACTAAACACCATCTCGGCAATACCCAATTCATCGGGGCGGTTCGCTACCGAGAAGCCTTTAATTTTATAGCTCTCGATGCGGGCGGCGGTGCTTTCACCAATGGCTATCAGGTGTTGGTATTTAGGGAAAACATCGCGTCCGAAATAACCGTCGGCATTGGATGGGCTGGTAATTACCACAATATCGGCATCGGGAATTTTCACATCCTTGCGGCGGTTGGTTTGATACACCAGCAGGTTTATGGCTCGCGACGAAAAGGTAAGCTGCTTTTGAATGGTTTGCATACTATCGGCAGCCTGAGGAAAAAGAATTGACTGGCCTTCGGCCAATTTGGCAAATGCTTTCCCCACGGCCTCCATATCGCTACTTTCCCCCACAAAGTCGGCTTTATAGCCACATTCGTTGAGGGTTCGTTCTGTACCCTTTCCGGCAACGCCTATTTTGGGCGAAAAGCCTAATTCTTTTAGTTGGGAAAAGAAATGCTTTACACCGTTTTTACTGGTGAAAAATATCCAGTCCGCAGCTTGAATATTGGTAAACTTCAAAGGTTTTATCTGAATAAGCGACACTCCTGAAAGCGAGTAATTATAGGCATTAAGGCTTTTCTCCAGATATTCATCCGCTACAATTTTCCGGGTAATAAAAACCGATTTTCCGCTCTTTTCTCTTAGTTTCTCAACTGCCTTCTGGGCTAAATCCATAGGTTTTGTGCCTGAAAGAAAAACCCGCTTAGGAATTTGGGTTTCACTTTCGGCAGACGATGCCCAAAGTAGAATTTTATCCTTCGATTTTTCGGCATAAACGCCCAGTGGAATTTGACATCCGCCGTTAAATAATCGAAGCAATTCACGTTCGGTTCCGGCGGTATCCTGCGTTAAACCATTATTAAGTGGCTGAATAGCCTTGTGCAATTCGGTATCATTTGCCCGTATTTGCAATGCCAATACTCCTTGTGCCGGAGCAGGAATAAACTCTTTTGGCGATATTTTCAGGGTTTCCAAACCGCTAATATCCGCCTGTATGCGATGCGTTCCGGCAAATGCCAGCATAATGGCATCGTAGTTTCCGTCTTTAAGTTTCTTGATACGGGTAGGCACATTTCCCCGCAAATCGGTAATGATTATGTCGGGACGAACGGCCAGCAATTGCGACTTTCTTCGGGAGGAAGATGTTCCCACATTGGCTCCTATTTTTAATTTGTAAGGTTGCAAATGGTCCACTGCTTCTGGGCGGATAAGCAAAAGTTCCGAGGGGTCTTCGCGTTCGGTAAGCACTGCAATCGCCAATCCTTCGGGCATTGCGGTGGGTAAATCTTTGCAGGAATGCACAGCCAAATCCACTTCATTGGCAAGCAATGCATCTTCCAGTTCCTTGGTAAAAAAGCCTTTGCCTTCCAGTTTGTCAAAACTCAGATTCTGAATTTTATCGCCCTGGGTTTTGATAATTTGAAGTTTGGCTTCAATGCCCAATTTCTTCAACTCAGCCTGAATATGATTTGCCTGCCACAGAGCCAGTTCACTTCCTCTTGTTCCAATAATTATAGGGCTTTTCACGGTTTTAGTATTTTTTCAATTCGAATTTTGGTTTAAAACCCCCCCCCAACTCCCCCTTTAAAAGGGGGAGAGCTGCGGCATTGCTTTCTCTCAAATTTCTGCAAAGTCTAATATTTTGTTGCCTCATTTTTAATTTCAAATTTGCTTAATTCTTCAACCACGAATCAGGGTTCATCCGTGTTTTTCCTTTCCATATTTCCAAATGGAGGATGGTTTTATTTTCTTCGGAATCGGTATAAACCGAACCAATGGTTTGCTTCACTGCTATTTTATCGCCCACTTTTACGCTTACGCTCAGCAGGTTTGCATACACGGTGAGGTATTCACCATGGCGGATAATTACAGCTTTGTTAGCTCCCGGAATAGTTACCACACCGGTTACCACCCCATCAAAAATAGCCCGAGCCATTGCACCACGGTCGGTAGCAATATCTACCCCATTGTTAAAGGTTTTTACTTGCGGTAGGTCGGGATGCTGATGTTCACCATAGCCACTTTCAATAACTCCGGTGGCAGTTGGCCATGGCAATTTATTTTGATTCTGAGCAAAACTATTGGAGAGTTCAACCTCGGCAGGGGTAAGCGAAAATCCGCTACGTTCCACTGGTTTGGGTTCTTCCACTACAGGAGCTTCTTTTACTGGCGGAGCTTTTGGATCTTTCTTTTTAGCAGCATCCTTTTTAGCCTTTGCTTCGGCAGCGGCAATTTCAGCTAAACGTCTTCTTTCTGCTGCTTCTTTTTCCGCCTTAATACGAGCAATCTCAATGGCTTCTTCAATAACTTTTTGAATAGCTGCCTGCAATTGGTCGGCTTCCCGCTTTTTCTTTTTGAGTTCATCGCGTATTTCCCGCTCTTTGAAATGCAGTTCGGTAATAATGCCCTCTTTTTCCTTTTTATCTTCTATCAACTCCAACTTTTCTTTCTCTTTTGAAACTACCAAACTCGTTTTTTCTTTCCGCTTCCGTTCCAGAATGGTTATTTTCTGGGTTAAATCGCCCTGAACAAGTACAATTATTTTGGCTTGTTGCTTGCGGTAGTCGCTATATTGCTGAAGATATTTTAAACGTTTGTAGGCTTGATTAAAGTCTTTTGAGGAAAAAAGAAACATCAGCCTGTCGTAACTGCTACGGTTTTTACTGGCGTAATAAATCATTTTAGCGTACTCTTTTTTCAGAGAATTTACATCGTTTTCGAGCGAAGAAACAATGATGGAAGTGGAGGATATTTCGTTTTCTAACTTACCTATCTGGTTGCTTATATTATTCACCAGTTCCTCCCGAATGCTGATTTTTTTAGCTACTAAGTTCAACTGAACCAACGTTTTCTTCTGCGAGCGTTGGGTTTCTTTGAGGTAGTTGTTAGTGGCAGAAATCTCTTTTTGAAGATCCTTTTGTTTTTGCTGAAGCGAATTCTTTTGCTGCTGCAATTCCTTCTCGGATTGGGCAAACGCCACCGAAGAGGAAATGAGCAACACTAAAAGAAGAAACCTATCAATGAATTTTTTCATAGCGTTCGGGAACCGAGAAGGGAAAACTCACGGCTTTATCGGGCTCAATTTTAGTATAATCAAAGGTTATGGTAGCACCCTTCTCCGCTTTAATATTAACAACCACATGCTGAGAAAATAGCTGCCCCAAAATCATTTTAAAATCTGAATATTCGGCAGTAAGCTTTTTGTTTGACTTAAAGTCGTTTAAGTGCATTTCGGTAATTTTATAAGTGCGGTTTCGCAGGTTGATGTCTTGCAAAATTGCTCTCACCGAATCCACGTTGCCCGACTTTAACGATTTCTTTAATTTCCGTCTTCGCACCGTAGAAAGCGTATGAACGCTATCCTTCATTCCGCCGTATCGGAATTTATCGTAATCGTAAAACGAGAAATTATTGCCGGTGAGCAAAGCTTCTACGAGTTCGTAATCAATATCGGTTTCGAGGGCATTATTGATGAAATTGTAATCGCCCACATAAAAGCGTTTGTTAAGCCTATCCACAAATTTAACGCTATCCTTGGTTAAAACCGCCCGCATCACCTCTATTCCCAAGGCCGGAGAAATTGAAACCCATATTGCACTGTCTTTTCTTATGCGGATATTGGCCGTAAACCCCGTGCTTAGTTTAGGCGTTTTGGCATCTACCTGTGCCCGACAAACCAAGCTGCTAAAATTGAATTTGTTCTTCTCCATTTCGGCAAAAAGCCTTTCGGTAATGGCTTCTTTTTCTTGCTTAGCCAAGTTTTTAACCGAATCGTTGCGAAGAGAGTCCTTATTTACCGCAACCGGGGCTTTCGCTATGGGTTGTTTTGATTTACAGGCATCAAGCAATAAAGTTGAAACAATAAAACAGACAATAAATGCCAGATATTTGAATAGGACTCTCAGAACAAAAATGTGTGCGAAATTAAATTAGAAGACTATTAGAATAGCAAAAGGGTTTAAGTATCTTCAAGAGTGTGGAAAATTAGGCATTTATTCTATTGGA
Organism: Bacteroidota bacterium; assembly: GCA_947475205.1. Lineage (GTDB taxonomy): Bacteria > Bacteroidota > Bacteroidia > JAIBAJ01 > JAIBAJ01 > JAIBAJ01. The sequence goes on along the minus strand of CANJNG010000195.1, from coordinate 12 downwards.
AGATATTCGGCT
>CANJNG010000194.1 GCA_947475205.1 Bacteroidota bacterium | reverse complement strand
AATATTTTAATTAGGTTTTGTGGATGTATTTATAGATCAAAAAGACGAATCGGCAAAGCCTTCTTAGAACTGTTCAACCCTTGGATTCTAATAAAATACAAACACTTATCGAAATTCAATTTAAAACAAAACACTAAATCTAAAACCGACCAACGGGAACTCACCCCTAGGTAAACTTGGAACAGCGGAGGCGGGTTCATTCAAGGGTCTAAATTAACTCCACTTCTTTCCTGTGTACCAGGTAGGTTTATTGGAATCATCCCCATAATATTCCATGTTGTTTAGGATGTCAATGAAACGTTCTCTGTTATAGGTAGAATAGTACATAGGATTCAATGCACAGCATTTAAAACCATACTTATCAGCCTTTAAATGTTCTTCCATGTCGAACAGGGAATATACAAAAAACCCAAAGCTATTTCCAAAGTTAGGAATGAATATCTCAGTTCGAATAGTTACGTTGGCGGATGTTGTGTATGAAAAGTCAGTTTTAACTTCTATTTCTAAATCATTGGCGGCTTGTAGCCAAGCACTTTTTACTTTATCAAAACTCATTTTATGTGTAAATGCATTTTTTAGGTTTGTATTCTGAAATCTCGGCTAACGTTTTAGGTATTGAAGAAGGAGGGGGCGGCAACATTCATTCGGAGCATAACCCCAAAGCCTTTAGTTTTCCCATTATTAATTAATCCCACTAAGGTCTGACAAGCGTTTCCGGATTAAAATACTACCAAAGTAGTAATTGCTAAAAAAAGTAATTTAAATATTTTTGCGGCCTAATTTTAAATACATAAAAATGAACTTTACAAAGCGTTTTAGCAAAACACTTCAATCTGTTTCTCTATTTGGAATGATTGCAAGTGCGGGTTTTTCACAAGCCCAAACATGGTCTGATGTTGGTTTCCCGTCTAATGGTGTGTTCGATACGGATACGCTAAACGGCAAACTCTATGTGGCACAAGGTGCTGACATTGGTTTTCTTGAATATGATGGCACAACCTGGACTACTATCAGCGATTACAATAACAATTTAAATACACAGCACAAATCAAAGAGTGCCATTAAAAACATAAATGGTACATTATACCTAGGTGCTTATGAATTTAATACTTCAGGTCTTGGCGATGTGCATACTTATGATGGAACCACCGTTAGTCTTTTTCAAAATTCAACATTTACCTATAATGGCAGCTATAGATTTACCAATTTTGGTGAATATAACGGAACTATATATGCCGGTGGCAATTTTGAGGTGCCTAATGGAGGAATAGGCAATGGGTTTGCTAAATGGGACGGGAGTGATTGGGTGTCGGCCACACCACCCGAAATAGCCGGTAATATGCTTTATTCAGGGATAAGCAAAATGCTTAATTTTCAGAACAAGTTCTATTTACTATCCTATAATACCTTTATTTATGATGGCACAAACTGGGATAGCACCACCTTTGTTACCAATGGGACTTTTAATGGAAATCCTTTCAGTTACACGTCAAAATTCACAGATGCTGTTTTGATGAATAATGAAATTTACGGTATTGGCGATTTTATTTCTCAATCGGGCGGAACTTATGTTCAGTCGAGTATTGCCAAATGGGATGGCACTACACTAACCGGGATTACGCATCCTTACAATGCTATTAACCGAATTTATAGTGATGGAACCTATATTTATTGTTTTGCCGAACTTACCCCGCAAGGCGATATTTATTTGGTGCGATATGATGGCACACAATGGGTAAACTTGGCTTTTCTTCACACCGGAACGGGCGGAGTTGTGCCGGGCATTTCAGCATTGTATGACTACAATAGAATATTTTCCTACAACGGCGAAATATACGTTGGTGGTAGGTTTGCAGAAATTGGTGGAAACACTATCCAAAGCCTGGCTAAGTTATCTTCCTTGCCTACCAATCTTCCGCCGGCTGCACCATCTAACTTAACTGCTACGGTTTTCAAAACCGAAGCCGGAAATGTGCAATTAAGCTGGACCGATAATGCAAATAACGAAGATGGTTTTATTATTGAGAGAAGCATTGATGCGGGCAATAATTTTACAAGTATTGATTCTGTGGCTGCTGATATAGTTGTATTCGACGATTTATCTACCACTCCGGCCACAGACTATGTTTACAAAGTGGTTGCATACAATGCTTACGGCAATTCAGGAGCTTCAAACCAAGTGAGTATTAATACAGGCACAGTTGGTATGGAGGAAAACGAAATCAAGGTTTCAGTTTATCCAAACCCCAGTGACGGGCGAATTGTAATTTCATCAAACAAATCGGTGGCTAAAGCAGAACTCTATTCGGTGATAGGTGAAATGGTGATTTGCAAAAAAATAAACACACCCAATGAGTCGATTGATATTTCTGGTTTACCTCAAGGATTGTATGAATTAAAGGTTGTTAGCCCCAATGGACAGGAGGTTTTAAAACAAAGAGTGATTAAGAAGTAATTTTCTAGGAAGAATAGCTTTTATGAAAAGGGGCAGTTCGGAATGAGCTGCCCCATTTTTATTTTACGTATTTCGCTATTTAGGCTCATTTGGTAATGAATGCCACTGTAGCTTGGCTTTGTGTGGTGACCTTAAGTGTTCTCCTAAGCTCTGTTTACCAGCCTAGCGGTTAAAAGAACCAATTTAATGGTGAAATGCAGGCCGGAGGCCTAGGAAAAACGACGTAGCGGGACGCAACGCCGAGCCTTAGAAACCGAACGTAGAGAGTCCCTAAGCTCAGCAGCTAAATTCCAGCCCCCTAAATCATTCCTCTCTCGGCATTCACTTTTTCCAGATAGGCTTTCAACCGCATGGCATGCCGGTGCTCTTTTAGGTTTCGGTAAATATTTCTGTAATAATTTCCGGCTATCCTCACACAATTAAAGCCGTTCTCTATTTTTGAAGTGTAGTCGTAGTAGGGTTCAATGCGTCTCACGGCGTCGGTAAACACATCCGGGCGTTGCATATAATCAGTAATTTTTTTGAGGTCGAATTGGTCAACGCTTATTGGTTCAGATCTTTTCAAATCCCTTTCTATTTGAATTAACTTCTTTTCAATTAATTCAATATAATTGGTATATGTGTATTTAAAGGTTATTCGCCCTTGGTTTAATTCTTCGTCCAGCTCTTTCTTTATTCGCTTCAAGGCGATTTTCATGCTTGCATATTTCTTTTTGAGGCGTTTGTAGTCCTCCTTGGCCTTATTTCGGCGGGCTATGGCCGTTTCCAGTCTTTGGAGGTTTTCGGGGCTAAGGGTGGGGAGAAATTCTTCTAAAGTCATGATTTATACTGAATTAAAAAATCATCTTTTCTATGTGTACTATATTCCTGTTTGATGGTTCAAAAATAGCAAAAACCACAAATCATCATAGTAAACATAGAGGGGGCTCATAGGTGTTCTATGTGGGCTATGGTTTCTATGAGGTTTATTAATTTTACTGCCTTTCCTTCTTTTCTTTCAGCACCAAATAGCCCATACGAAGAAGGCGGGGCATTTGGCCCCGGAGCAAATTAACCTGAAAATTTTTCGCTTTATGCCTAAATTGGCATGGGTCCCCCCAATTCATTCAGCAACCAAGCAATCACCTTTTCTTTAAACTTTTCCTTGAGGGCTAACATGTCGCTTTTAGCATATTCCTTGGGATTTACCCTTTGAAAGAGCTCATCTACGCTGAATTCTAAAATTAAGCTGCATTTAAAAAGCTGAGCATCGCTAAAGCCGCATTCGCCACTTTCTTTTTTGCTGTAGGTTGAAGCGTCGATGCCCAACTGAATGGCCATGTATTCTTGCGAATAGCCTTTTAATTTTCGCAATCGTGCTATTTCAGCACCAAACTCTTTTTTGTTTAACTGTTCATTCATAGCTAGTGAATTTAGGGGTTAAAAAATGGAGCAATTTTTATGCTCGGTTAATTATTAAGAATGCAAGTATATAAAATACTTTTTAATATATGAAAAAAAATAATGGAAATTTTTCAATTTTCCTAAAAAAACTTAGTGCAAATTCAACTTAAGACTAAGCTTTTGGCCACTAGCCAACGCAAAATCCTAAGTTGAATATTGCCTAAAAATAGCATTAGATCACGATAATGGAAATGCTAGAATCCCAGTTTCCGGGCACGCCAAGCACCACCTTTCGGTGCCTAAAGGCCACCGTTTCGCCGGGGGTTAAACCATTCACCTGTGTGCGGGCAGCTTGCGTAGATGGTAGGTTTACCCAAATTTCGTTTGGAGTAACCGGATTCTGCATTTGCCACTCATGAAAACCACGCTTTTCGGCCACCGGAGCCAAAAGCAGAATTTGACCCGATACACCATTTTTAACTGCAAACACCTGAGCCTGCCTGTCGGAACCTACTTTCACCAACAAGCCGGCTGCCTCAATGATTACGGCTGCAAAAGTGGGCGAGGCATTTGCAGTTTTTTGCACATACAACACCAAATCACGCATAAGCCCGAGCAACTCGGCCGAGGCATTCCGCCGAGCCGATGCCTTGGCAGTGCGGTTATTCACGGCCGCCATGGCAGCAATTACTAAATCGCGAGCGGTGAGCACTGCCGCCGTGGTGGGCGTGGGGGTGGGGAAAAGAGTGGGGTTTGCGTTTATAGCCGTGCAAACATCGAGGGCTTTTTGGTTTTGGTCGGCAAGGCGACTTGGCCATTTCAGTACCGCTATTAGGTACTTAACAATAACTGGATTTGTACTCATTTTTTTTTGTTTTAAAATTAGGATGCGAAGGTGTGGGCCGCTCCCATGAAATTGTAGTGCACTAAATTCATGGTACTTGCATCAAATGCAAGGCTAACGTTAATGCATTGAAAATCAGGTTAAAAAATTTCAACTAAACTATATAGATTTTTGATTTTTTTTTCATTGCCCCGTTTTAGCACTAGGCGGTTTTGGGCATTTCGGCACCGAAACTCAGCCATAATTGACCGAACAGGGAGAATTTCGGTTTGAAATGAAACAGTTTCGGGCGGCAATGAAACAGTTTCGGCACACATTGGCCTAGTTTCAATCTAATACCTAACAGTTCTTTTTAGCAATGAAACAGTTCCGGGCAGCATTGAAAGCTTTGCAGCACTTTACTGTATGGTTTCGGTGGGCAACCGAATAGTTGCGGGCAGCAATGCAAGCTTTGCTGCACATTACTGTATGGTTTCGGCAGGCAACTGAATAGTTGCTGCCCGGCATGGGGGAGTTTTGCCAAGGAACTAAGCAGTTGCGGCAGGGAATGGACTTATAGTGGAGGTATACATATATATATATGTAGGGGGGGGGGAATAAAAAGGTACTTTGGTGGTTTGCAAACTAAATTCTATATATTTGTGAACAATAGTGTCCTAAAAGATTTTCTAGTTCGGAACATTTGTTGATTTGATTGGGCTACAGGGATTGAAAAAGGTATTTTCAAAAAAGAACCCCCTGAATTGGATTTTGGACAGGTTCGTACTTTGGTT
>CANJNG010000193.1 GCA_947475205.1 Bacteroidota bacterium | reverse complement strand
TCGACAAGCCTTTTGATGAACCAAAGTACGAACCTGTCCAAAATCCAATTCAGGGGGTTCTTTTTTGAAAATACCTTTTTCAATCCCTGTAGCCCAATCAAATCAACAAATGTTCCGAACTAGAAAATCTTTTAGGACACTATTGCTTTAGAACAATTAATATGTTCTCGAAATCCACTCACTACGCTTGATGTTACGGCTAATCCGGCTTTAGTATTTTTGGATTGCCAAGAAAGTCAGCTAACAGGCTTAGATGTTTCAGTCAATTTAGTTTTATACTCTTTGATTTGTAACAGCAATCAACTTACAAGTATAGATATTTCAGCTAATCTATTATTAGAAAGATTGGCTTGCTCAAGTAATCAACTTACATATTTAAATATGAAAAATGGAAATAATATCAACTTCTCAACCTTTCATGCCTGGGGAAACCCCAACCTGACCTGCATTCAAGTGGACGATGTATCCTGGGCTATAACCAATTGGACTAACAGAGTAGATTCCACCGCCACCTTCAGCGAAGATTGCGGCCCTTATGTGTATATTCCAGATACTAATTTTAAAGCATTATTATTGGCAAATAGTTTCATCAATAGTACAGATGATGGCGAAATCAGCTTTAGCGAAGCGGCGGCTTACACCGGAACCATTAATGCATATAGCTCTGGCATCGCCGATATTACGGGTCTCGAAGCCTTCACTGCTACAACAGCTTTTAATTGCGGGTTCAATCAGCTTGATAGCCTTAATGTTTCAGCCAATGTTGCTTTAACAACGCTGTATTGTAATGGCAATCCGTTGCTTTCAAGCCTCGATGTTTCAGCTAATACGCACCTCACTGTTTTGTCGTGCGGAAAAAATCACCTTACGAGTTTGAATGTGAAGAACGGCAACAATACCAACTTTACATTCTTTGGGGCTACCAAAAATCCCGAACTTATCTGTATTGAGGTGGATGATGACGAATGGTCAACCGACAATTGGACTAATATTGATGATATAGCTTTTTTCAGCGAAGCTTGCGGTAGCATTGGAATAGCAGAAAAGAATAGTCTATTTAGTATTTATCCCAACCCCACCAAAGATAACCTTACCATTGAAACGCAACAATTACAAGGTGCTTATTTGCTTTGTGACGTAATGGGTAAAGTGTTGCAAGAAGGAAATATAACCGGGCCAAAATTTAGCCTGGATATGAGCAGTTTAGGCAAAGGTGTTTATTTCTTAACCCTCACAGATGACAACAAACAGATAAATAGCAAAATATTCAAGGAATAGTTCCAAAGATTTGTGTCATTTTTTCTATGGTATTTTGTTTTTAAAAGGAAGATAAGAATGCTTTGAAATTGAGTTTCTAATTGCATTTCAAAATCAGTGTCGGTCCGTCAAATCAATGTAATCAGTGTGCCCATGTATTTAATCAAATATATTTGCCACCCTAATCAGATACAAAGCATAAAGCATGGACACACTCAGTAAAGGAACCAAAGTTACACATCCGCAGTTTGGCGAAGGCACAGTAGTAGCCGTAGAAGAATATACCTACCTTATCAATTTTACTACCCGAGGCAGGGTAGAAGTTTCGCGAAAGTTTGCCGGAATGAAAGTTCAGGAATCAGAACCTGAAATAGGAGAAGAATTGGAATGGAGCAGCTTGGAACTTGCCCTCATTAATGTATTGAATAAATATTCGGACCTAAGCCCCACCATTCCCCTTGGCGACAAATGGGTAGGGGGTAAAATGATATTAGAACCCGGCGTTTCGGGTCTTAAATCGAAAGAAATTCCCATCGAAACCTTCTTCCATAAAATAACTATGGTGCGAGACAGGCTTCGTGTGCTTGAGCAAAACATCAATTCAAACACTAAACTATCGGAAGAAGACAAAATAAACCTTCAGCAGTATATTACCAAAAGCTACGGCAGCCTCACCACTTTTAATGAACTATTTAGTCGACCCGAGGATAAGTTTGTGGGGGATAAAAAGGAATAATTACGATAATGACCGAAGGTAAAATGCCATCGATGTTCTTGAAACATCAATAAATATTTTAAGCAATACTGCAACCACTACGAGACAAAAATGAAAATCCTTGCTTTAATGGTCTTTTGCATATCAACGCAACTGTCTGCACAAACAACATGGTATGTGTCGCCCACAGGTTCAAATGCTAACTCAGGAACAAATGTTGCTGATGCGTTTTCTTCTGTTAATAAGGCAATTTCGGTTTCTTCTTGTGGCGATAGCATTTATGTGCTTGGTGGAATTTATCACGAAAAAATTAATGCATACCGTATATGTCCGGAGGATAATTCTATAATTATTCAAGGCGATATTTCCAGCCGCCCGCTTATAATTGGTGATTCAACAGCTACCAATAAATATGCAATTGGTGCAAGCGGCCAAGGGTTTACATTCCGACATTTGGAACTAACAAGTCCCTATCCCAATGTGTGCGACCCATCCAATATGGTTGTTGCGGGCAGTGGCGATAACATGAGTTTTATCGACCTCGTTATCAGAAACTCAGGATATGATGGGATGAAAACAACTTCGGATTGCAGTACATCAGCCTGGGCCAATAATTGGAAAGTGTTGGATTGTAAAATAATCAATAATGGATTAGGCTGCCCGGCTTCGATTCAAAATGGCGATGGAATAGATTTTACAAATTGTCATAACTGCCAAATCATTGGCACCAGCATCCTTAACAATAAAGGACATCAACTACAAATCAAACTTGAAGCAAGAAACGTAACCGTAGAAAATTGCAGAATTGAAGGCAATCTGCTTTTTCAGATTGGTTTACCGGGCAATACCCCTCAATGCGATACAACTGCATTAAATGCCGACAGCGTTTTCTTCCGACACAACATAATTATAGGCAAAGGAGATACCAGTGAGTTTATGTTCAAGTTGGCGGATGTATCAAATCTTGTGATTGAAAACAACACAATTATAAAGGATAGTATCTCATCTGCCAATGTTGGATTCATCTGCTTTGGGGGCTGTGGCAATTCTGCAAGCTGGACAAAAACACCCAAAAGTCCGGTGGTTATTCGTAATAACATATTTGCCAACATGAGCTCCACCTTGTTTTATGCCGGCCCCGACACCACCTATTTCGACCCTTTTGGGATAACCTCCACCAATGTAACAGATAATCATAATTTATTCTATGATGTGAATGGTGAATTTACAATTCCTGTTGATGGAGGCTCCTCGTCGCTGGTTGCCAATCCTTTATTTTGCGATTATCCTAATAGTTTTGAATTATCAAATGCAAGTCCTTGTATAAATGCCGGAGACCCTGCAAGTGCCTTAGACCCGGATGGCTCTCAAAATGATATTGGGGCAAAGTATTATCAAACCATATGCACAGTTGGTTTAAATAGTTCAGCTAAAATTAAGAATTCATTGGAGATTTATCCCAACCCAAGCACCGAAATCCTGAACATTTCTTTTCCGGATAATAAAACCCAAATGCAAACAATTCAGATTTCTAACGCCATGGGAATGTTGCTAAAAGAATTTAAAACCACGTTATCAACACAAATAAGTATTGCCAATTTGCCCGGCGGACTATATTTTATTCATCTGAAAAATTACCCGCAATTCTCGCAGAAAATTATCAAGCAATAAATATTTGAGGGGCTGTCCCAAAAGCCTCCTTTTAATAAAAACCACTAATTGTTGAAAACCCAACAATTAGTGGTTTTTGATATTTTCGAACTTTGGGGTATGAAAAACAAAGTAGTATTCAAGCCCTACATCCAACATCAGGGAACGCTGCTGCCGTCATCGCTCGAGGAACTATTGCCCCAAGACCACATTGTAAGAGTTATAAACGATTTGGTGGACCAGTTGAAGCTCGATACCTTGCTCAATGAATACAAAGGCGGGGGCACCAGCAGCTACCATCCTCGGATGATGCTCAAAGTTTGGGTGTTCGGTTATGTAATGAAGGTACATTCTTGCCGCCGCTTGGCCAAAGCCCTTCGCGAACACATTCCTTTCATGTGGTTGGGTGGTATGCAACAGCCCGACTTCCGTACCCTTAACCACTTCCGCAGCAATAGGATGAAGGCGGTTATCGGCGATGTGTTCAAACAAGTGGTTTTGTTTTGCGTGGAAGAAAAATACATAGACCTGAACGAACTGTTCACCGATGGTACTAAATACCAGGCCAACGGCAACAAGCACCAAGTTGTTTGGAAAAAGAACACCGAACGCCACAAAGAAAACGTGTTATCACGGATAGACAAGCTCTTGGAAGAAATAGACCAAACCAACGAGGCCGAGAACAAAAAATACGGAAACAAGGACCTGGAAGAAACCGGTGGCCACAAAACCAAGAACAGCCAAGAACTCAAGCAAAAAATAAAAACAATTGGCGAACAATTAAACCAACAACAGATCGACAGGGAAAAGAAAAAGCAACTTGCAAAAGCAACCAAAGAACTGAACAAAGAGGCCGAAAAACTGGCCAAATACGAAGAACAGGAACAAGCCTTGGATGGCCGAAATTCCTACAACAAAACCGATACTGATGCCACCATGATGCGGAGCAAGGACGACCAGCTATTGCCCTGCTACAACGTTCAGCACAGCACCCAAAACCAAATCATAGTGCACTTCAGCGTAGGCCAAAACCCCAACGATGCCACCGATTTTGGTCCCCACCTTTCAAGCCTGCCGCCAGAACTAAAACCCAAGGCCATACTGGCCGACTCCATTTACGGAACAGAGGAAAACTACCTACTGCTGCAAGACCGGGAAATAGAAAATTACCTGATGTACCCCGTTTTCCATGCCCAGCAAAAACCAGCCTTCGCCAAAGAAATCTTCCGAAAAGAAAACTTCCCCTACGATGCCCAAACCGATACCTATACCTGCCCCAACAAACAAACCCTTGCCTTAAAATCGGAAGAAGAAATAACCCTGAAAAGTGGCCTGAAAACCCAAGAAAAACGCTATCAGGCCAAAGGATGTAGAAAATGTCCATTTTTTAAACAATGCTGCAAGGGAAAAGGAAACAGAACCTTAAAAGTCCGACCAAGACTGGACACGTTCAAAGCCCAAGCCCGCACAAACCTAACATCCGAAAGAGGCATATCACTAAGAAAACAAAGGGGAGTGGATGCCGAAACACCGTTTGCCGACATCAAGCACAACCAAGGCCACCGAAGATTGGTCTTGCGTGGCAAGGACAAAGTGGCCGTGGAAATCGGCCTAATCAACCTTGCCCATAACTTCAAAAAAATCAATACTTTTAGGCAAGAAGCTGCGTAAATCCTGCCTTTTTACCTAAAAACTATAATAATAGCCTTTGTGGCAGTTCTTTGGTCAAAACGATGCTCCATAAAGTATCAGAGTACACCCAAATAAATCAAAACAAAATAGCTTAAAGTAAAGGGGCGTAATGGACAAAAGTGGAGGTCATTTTGGGTAATTTCGTTCAAGTGGACAAAAGTGGAGGTGTTTATTTTAGCACATTTCAATTTGATTGAAAACAACTATCTCATCTTTACATCATCAAGCAAAACGGAAGCAGGCTCTGCTGGA
>CANJNG010000192.1 GCA_947475205.1 Bacteroidota bacterium | reverse complement strand
GCCGCCCTTGATGAAGACCAGATTTTGAGACGATTTTGCTCTTGCAATAAAAGCACTTTTTTGTCCATTTGTGTTTTTTGTCGCAAAGCTAAGCCCACAAAGGAATACAGAGATTTTGACCTCCACTTTTGTCCATTAACCCAAAAAGCACTCAAAATAAAAGCAGAATATGAAAGCGAGACCTCACGAACACAATTAAAAAACAAATAACATTATGAGTAAAAAAAGCAACATCTTGACCCTTGACCAATTCAAGGAAAAGCACTATGGAATTCGTGGCACAGAAAAGCGTGATGCTCTTGAGGCTGGTTACGAAAATTTCAAAATCGGTGCGTTATTACACGAAGCCCGACTTGAAAAAGGATTGACACAAGAAGAACTTGCCGTCAAAGTTGGAACAACGAAATCCTACATTTCAAAAATTGAGAACAACATCAAAGAAGTTCGTATCTCAACATTGATGAAAATTGTAGAGTTAGGTTTCGGTGGACAGTTACAACTTTCAATCAAATTGAATCGCTAACTTAAACCCACAACCTCGCAACGAATATGCATAAAAAACCCCAGTCTTTAAAGAACTGGGGCTTTGGTGGTCTTGTAGGGATTCGAACCCCAAACCTTCTCATCCGTAGTGAGATGCTCTATCCAATTGAGCTACAAAACCGATATAGCGTCGGCAAAAATAAAACTATTCTGCCAATACAATTATTTTATTTTTTGTCATCTCTACCACTCCGCCTTTAATGTCGAAGTATTTAGCTGCATTTGCTTTGTCTAAAACTTTGACTTTCCCGGCAACAAGCGATGCAATTATAGGAGCGTGATTGTTCATTATTTCAAAAGAGCCATTCGTTCCGGGTAATTGAACCAAAGTAGCTTCGCCTTGAAAAAGCTGAGCATCGGGTGTTACAATTTCTACTTCCATTTTTGGAGAGGTAAATTATTTTGATTCGGCTAAGATTTTCTTACCTTTTTCGATAGCATCTTCGATAGTTCCCACCAAGTTAAACGCTGATTCAGGATACTCATCAACTTCGCCATCCATAATCATGTTAAAGCCTTTGATAGTGTCGTCGATGTTTACAAATACACCTTTTAAACCAGTGAATTGTTCAGCAACGTGGAACGGCTGCGACAAGAAACGTTGAACACGGCGTGCACGGTGTACAACCAATTTATCTTCTTCCGAAAGCTCGTCCATACCCAAGATTGCAATAATGTCTTGCAACTCTTTGTAGCGTTGCAGAATCATTTTCACCCGTTGAGCAGTTCCATAGTGTTTTTCGCCTAAAACTGTTGGGGTAAGAATCCGAGAAGTAGAATCCAAAGGATCAACAGCAGGATAAATACCTAACTCAGCAATTTTACGGTTCAATACGGTTGTAGCATCTAAGTGAGCAAAAGTTGTAGCCGGTGCAGGGTCAGTTAAGTCATCCGCAGGAACGTAAACAGCCTGTACAGATGTGATAGAACCACGTTTAGTAGAAGTAATCCGTTCTTGCATCAAACCCATTTCGGTAGCAAGTGTAGGTTGGTAACCCACCGCCGATGGCATACGACCCAAAAGAGCCGATACCTCAGAACCTGCTTGTGTGAAACGGAAGATATTATCAATAAAGAAAAGAATATCGCGACCACCGCTTTGTTCATCACCGTCACGGAAATATTCAGCCATTGTTAAACCCGAAAGGGCAACACGAGCACGGGCTCCCGGAGGCTCGTTCATTTGTCCGAACACCAAGGTAGCTTGTGATTTTTCTAATTCTTTTTTATCAACTTTGCTCAAATCCCATCCGCCATGCTCCATTGATTCAACAAATTCTTTTCCGTATTTTATTACGCCAGACTCAATCATCTCTCTCAACAAGTCGTTCCCTTCACGAGTACGTTCGCCCACTCCGGCAAATACCGAAAGACCTTCGTAACCTTTGGCGATATTATTAATCAATTCCATAATTAATACCGTTTTTCCTACTCCGGCACCGCCAAACAAACCAATTTTACCTCCTTTAGCGTAAGGCTCTAAAAGGTCAATTACTTTGATACCGGTAAAAAGCACTTCGGAAGCAGTAGAAAGATCTTCAAATCTTGGTGGAGTACGGTGAATAGCATATCCGCCTGTTTTGTCCACAAATCCGATACCATCAATAGCTTCGCCAACAACGTTAAACAAACGACCTTTTACTTGCTCGCCTGTAGGCATGATAATCGGAGCACCGGTAGCGGTTACTTCCATCCCACGAAACAAACCATCGGTAGAGTCCATCGCTATAGAACGAACGGTATCTTCACCAATGTGTTGTTGGGTTTCTAAAATAACTTTTTGGCCATTTTCTCTTGTAATCTCCATAGAATCCAAGATATTGGGCAACTTGCTTGTTTTGGTGTCGAAAGTTACGTCCACAACTGGACCGATAACTTGAACTATTTTTCCTATATTAGACATTTACAGTGGTTTTTATTAATGTTTTACGGACTGAATTGCCTTTTTGAAAGGCGGTGCAAAAGTAGAAATTTGCAAATGTAAAACTACACTTTGTTGAAAATAAATTAAAGGGGCTGAAATTCAAGGAAAAAGGAGGAATTGAATTAACAAAATTGCTAAATATCGAACTTGGATTGCGAATACGGAAGGCTGTATTTCTACTATAAATCAGTAAGCCTTAAAATACAGATAGCAACTGAGTTTTCAGTTTAATCTACTTAATCTGTGCTACTTTGGAGTGGTCAATTCCATTTGCATCAAGCCAAAAGTAAAGAGCCTTTTCATTATAATCTCTCCAAAAGTCGGAGTAATTCTGGGGTGAAGTTGAGCTATACCCATTCACACAAGGTTTATGAACTAATTGGCTAGCAAGCATTCCGTCTATTTGAATGGCAGATTCAGCTTCATTCTCCTTATGGGGCGGCATATACGCAAAGGCTTTCTTAGTCCTCCAATCCACCTGATTAAGCTGAGTAACTATATTTTTCAATCTGTTTTGCGATGCTACTTTCCCAAAATGAATATACTCCTTTGGTCGAGAAAAATTATCAGTAAAAACACCAATTAAAAGTAAAGAAAATATCAGCGTTTTATTCTTTTTTACCACCTCATTTGCTAAGAGACAGACTAACAGGCAAAATAAAAAAAGTAAAACGTTCATTATCCGAAGCAGTGTTCCCAAAGAAGAAAAACCTGGAATTTGATAGACCCATTTGTACAAGGTGAAATGACCTATGCGTAAAGTTAGAACTATGCAGAGTATAATAGTAACAATTATTGGGACTAGATATTGAGATGGTGTGACTTGGAAAGATGTTTTATCGCTTTTGAAAAATCTAGTTATTATAAATAGTATTGTTCCGACAAATGCTGCCCATGGTATAAGGCCAATAAATAATGGATGATCCCACCACGGAATATTGTCAATTATCAAATGCTTGGATAAGAAACCCCATGTAACTGAAATGTTTGTGGAAAAGAAATACGATTGCAAAAATGGTAAAGTAGGAAAGATTCCAGCATAATCACGAGGGCCAAGTATTTGTGATAATTTATAGTAAGGGATAGCCAATGGGGCAATTATTAAAACCGAAAGTGCTACAATGGAAATGAGTTTTAGGAGGTACGGGAGTTTGAAAAAACCTTCACTTATTGCTTTTCTAAAATTGACAGCAAGCAAAACAAGGAAAAGCACTGCACTTATAAAAGTAAGCAGAAAGCCGAGGTACATTCCGCAATAAAATTGATAAACTAGGCCAAGCATTGGATACAAGGCATATTTAAGGTTAAATCCATCGGAATATCGCAATACCCAGTAAATTACCAATGGGCTAATGAAACGAGGAAATACTTGTGGGTGATTGAACTGGCAGAACAGGAAAAGCGAAAAAGCAAAAATGTAAGCTCCGGCTGTGGCAAGTATAGATTGATTGGTCAATTTCCCAAAGACGTAAAATGCAGAAATAAAATTCAAGATACTAACAACTATAATCCAAAGCTGAAAAGAAGTTTCTCTGTCTATGTGAAGAAGACGAAACAGTGCGTATAGCGGCATACTCCCAAGCAGATTATCAGAATAAGCCAAAATATTATGTGCGGGATACATAAATTGCACATCCCAAAGTTCCTTTACTTGAATGGTAATGTATTGGTAACCGTGTTCCAATATATACATATTAAATCGGGCATCGCCTAAATCGCCGGGGATATTGGCAAGGTTATAGCCCATTACTCCGATAACCGTAAAGTGCAACCCAATTATGCACGATAAAATAGGCACAAGCCAGAAAACGACCAGCGAAAGTGGATTGCTATTGAATTCAGAATTCATTGAAAGAAATAAGATTAAGGCTATAAAATCAATAATTGCGATTCGGCTATATACATTTTCTTATTTATTGATTGCGTAAAAGTATTAGAAATGACAAAAACACATCGATATATTTTTTGTAATTAAGTTTTACTTTTGACAAACTATTCTATGACAAAAACAATCATTATCACCGGAGCCAGTAGTGGCATAGGCAAAGCCTTAGCTCTACTATATGCATCTAAAAAATGGAATGTTGTTATAAACGGACGCAAACCCGAAGCTCTTAGCCAAACTGAAACAGAACTCAAAAAATTGGGTGCTGAAGTTTTAGCTGTGGTTGGCGATGTAGCCGTCGATACAGATTGCAAAAAGTTAATTGATTCCACCGTGGAACGTTTCGGGAGTATTGATATTTTGATAAACAATGCCGGAATAAGCATGCGAGCCATATTTAATGATACGGGTATCGAAGTTATAAAACAGGTTATGGATATTAACTTTTGGGGAACGGTTTATAGCACTAAATATGCTTTACCCCACCTGTTAAAAACTAATGGCAGCGTTGTGGGTATTTCGTCAGTAGCCGGATTTAAAGGCTTACCCGGCCGCACGGGTTATTCCGCATCAAAGTTTGCAATGCAGGGTTTTTTGGAAGCTTTACGCATTGAGAATCGCAAAACCGGGTTACACATTCTTATTGCGTGTCCAGGTTATACCGAATCAAATATCCGTAATGTGGCATTAGCTGCCAACGGAAAACCTCAACGGGAAACGCCATTAAACGAGTCCAAGCTAATGAAAGCAGAAACAGTGGCTGAAGAAATTTTCAAAGCCATAGAGAAACGCCAAAGTGTTTTAACGCTTACTTTTCAAGGCAAACTGCTTTTCTTCTTGAATAAATTCTTACCAAACCTAACCGATAAATTAGTTTACAACGCCATCGCCAAAGAAGTAGATTCTCCGTTTAAATAGCATAGCCTATTTACTGTGGATTTTTTACCAAAGTAAACTTTTCCCAATCGCCAACTGCATCACGATTTGCTACCAATCCGTTAGAAATTGAATCAGGTAGTGTATGCTCCACCGAAACATATTTACCGGAGGAAGCTTTTATAGCATATTTACCATCGCCTAACGAGTCCAGCGAAAAGGTTTCCCACTCCCCTACTCCATCTCTGTTTGCAATAAGCAAGCTGCCGTTATTTCTTACATCGCACACAAATTTACCGTTTGCTGCCTTTAGAGCAATCTTCCCTTCCCCGAGGTCAACCATTTCGATTTTTTCCCAATCTTTAGCCTCTGCACGATT
>CANJNG010000191.1 GCA_947475205.1 Bacteroidota bacterium | reverse complement strand
TCGACAAGCCTTTTGATGAACCAAAGTACGAACCTGTCCAAAATCCAATTCAGGGGGTTCTTTTTTGAAAATACCTTTTTCAATCCCTGTAGCCCAATCAAATCAACAAATGTTCCGAACTAGAAAATCTTTTAGGACACTATTGGTTTTAATTTGAGATTATTTACACAATTAGCGTCATTAGCGTTCCAATTGCATTACTACTTCCTAATGAAACATTTCCCGCATCCGCTCGAAGAAGCTTTTATCGGCAGCTCCGGGGTTTGGTTTAAAGTTTGGCGAGTCTTTGAGTTTTTCTAAAATAGCCTTTTCTTCATTGGTAAGTGCTTTCGGAATCCAAACATTGATATTTATAAGCAAATCACCTTTGCCGTATCTGTTTACATCGGGCAATCCTTTTTCGCGAAGCCTAAGCACTTTTCCGGCCTGAGTTCCGGGTTCAACCTTCATTCGGGCTTTACCTTCAATGGTTGGCACTTCAATGGATGTACCCATTGCAGCATCCATAAAGCTCAGATACTGGTTATAAATTAAATTATTCCCGTCGCGGATAAGCGTTTCGTGCGGAATTTCTTCAATCACCACAATCAAATCGCCATTTACACCACCACGAGGGGCTGCATTGCCTTTTCCGCTAACGCTGAGTTGCATTTCATTTCCCACTCCGGCAGGAATCTTAATAGAAATAACCTCTTCGCCTTGCGTAATTCCATCACCAAAGCAGGTGTTGCATTTGTCGGTTACCACACGGCCCTGTCCGCTACAATTGGGGCAGGTAACTACGCTTTGCATCCGCCCGAAAGCAGTATTCACCACCTGTGCAACACGTCCCTGGCCTTTGCAAGTGCCACAAGATGTGGTTTTGCCGCCTTGTGCACCCGTGCCACTGCAGGTTTGGCAGGCGTTGTATTTATTTACTTTAATTTTCTTTTCTACCCCGTTTGCAATTTCTTCTAACGTGAGTTTAACTTTTACCCGCAGGTTACTTCCCCGGTTAGCTCTTGTTCCGCCACCGCCCCCAAAACCACCACCGAAATTAAATCCGGCATCTTCAAATATACTTCCGAAGTTGCTGAAAATATCTTCCATATTCATTCCGCCGCCAAAGCCGCCTCCGCCGCTTGCTGCACCACCCAAACCTTCGTGGCCATAACGGTCGTACTTAGCTTTTTTATTCGCATCGGTAAGCACTTCGTAAGCTTCGGCAGCTTCCTTAAACTTTTCTTCGGCAGCTTTATCGCCGGGGTTGCGGTCGGGGTGAAACTGCATTGCCTGTTTGCGATAAGCTTTCTTTAGCTCATCGGCGGTAGCATTTTTGCCTACCCCAAGTACTTCGTAAAAATCTCTTTTTTTCAATTTGCTTGATTTTGAAACCTGTTCAGGTTAATTTCCTACCACCACTTTTGCCCAACGAATAACCTTGCCGTTGAGTTTGTAACACTTTTCAATTTCATCTACCACTTTTCCTTTCAAATCTTCGGTTGGAGCCGGAATATTGGTCAAGGCTTCGTGCAAATCGGCATCGAAAGGCTGGCCAATGCTATCAATGGCTTCAAGTCCTTTTGAGGTGGTGTTATGTTTAAGTTTGCTGTAAATCAGGGATACGCCTTCTTTCACCGCAGCAATATCCGTGGTGGTTTCCATAGAGCGAATTGCCCGTTCAAAATCGTCGATTACTGGCAAAATGGCTTTGAAAATATCTTCCCCTGCCAATTTGTTCCAGTCGGATTTCTCTTTTAAGGTGCGTTTACGGTAATTATCAAACTCGGAATAAAGTCGAAGATATTTATCGTTCAGGTCGTCGTGTTTGGCTTTCCAATCCAGTTCGGTTGAAGCTGTTTCAGCAGTATCAACAGGGTTTTCGGTGCTTGTAGGCTCTTCCGTGATTGCTTCGGTTAATGGAATTTCGTCGGCAGATGCATTTGTTGTATTTTCTTTATTCTCGCTCATCGGTTTCAATTTTGAAGGGCATTGCCAAAAATGCTGCCAGTGCAGGTGCGGTGGACTTTTTGGCAGAGAAAAATGGGATGTTTTAAAATACTAAAATTTCAAAAGCATTTTCGAAAACGATGTTCAAAAGAATAAAACACCGACTTTTGCACCGATGGCTCAGAAGATAAAGTTTAAGGAGGCTGTTCGCAGCGATTTTCATTCCGATATTAAGGCTCGTGTAAACAAATACTTTACCGACAATAATTTAAGCAGTAAGGCAAATGGAGCAATGGTGGCGAAAACTGTTTTTTTGCTATCGGCCTACTGGATTTGCTACGCCATAATTGTAGGAGCAGATGTGTGGTGGGTGGCTAAGCTGCCGGCATTTTTCGCAATGGGTTTGTGTGTAGCCGGAATTGGGTTTAGCGTTATGCACGATGCGGCACACGGTGCTTATTCTAACAAAGAATGGGTGAACAATATGTTGGGCTATAGCCTCAATACAATTGGCGGAAACCTATTTACCTGGAAAATCCAACACAATATTCTTCATCATACCTACACCAATTTATATGAATATGATGAAGATTTAGATGCCGGAATTGTGGTTCGCTTGTCGCCTCACGCAAAACGCAGAAGCTTTCAAAAATACCAACATTTATATGCTTGGTTTGCTTACAGTCTGGTGCATCTTTCGTGGATTTTGATTAAGGATTTCAAGAAGATTTCGCACTATAATGGCAGTGGGCTTACTTATCAAAACAAAGCCAAACCTACCCGCGAAGTGGGGATAATAGTGGCCTCGAAGCTGTTTTATCTATTCTACATGATTTTTATTCCGCTTAAATATTCTAACCTGTCGGTTGGTCAATTTATAATCGGTTTCCTGATTATGAGTTTCACATCGGGAGTGGTGCTAAGCGTTGTTTTTCAATTGGCCCACGTTGTGGAAGGCACCGAGCATCCTCAACCTGACGTTGATGGTGTTGTTGAAAATAATTGGGCAAAACATCAGGTGGAAACCACTGCTAATTTCAGTATGGATAACGGATTGCTGAGCTGGTATGTGGGTGGTTTAAATTTCCAAATAGAACACCACCTTTTTCCTAAAATATGCAGTGTGCATTATCCGGCTATTAGTAAAATTGTTCAGCAAACCGCTGCCGAACATCAGGTGAAATATATTGCACAGCCCACGTTTATTGGGGCCATTGGTTCACACTATACAATTTTGAAAAAGCTGGGAAATCAGGATTAGGATTTAATTCTTCCCAATCACTAAACGGCCTCTGTATAAAAAAGAGGGCGGATAACCTCGCAAAGTTCGCTAAGAATCATCGCTGTGGCTCCCCACACAACATGGTTATCAATGTCGAAATAAGGGGCATCAATAATAAACTCTTCGGTTACTTTTATTTTGGTTTGCTTGCGGATGGTGTCATCCAACAAAACAGAAATCGGGGTAACAATTATCTTTTCTACTTCGCGATGGTTGGGATGAAACTCGGGCTGCTGCTGCACAATGCCCACCATTGGCCTAACTATAAAATTGCTGGCCGGGATATAAATTTCGGTAAGATTACCCACTAGTTGAATGTCGTAATCGGGAACGCCGATTTCTTCCCAGGTTTCGCGAATGGCGGTGAAGTTTAAATCAATATCGGCTTCGTCTTTTTTACCGCCCGGAAAACTCACTTGTCCGCTATGCACGCCTTTGTAGCTGGTGCGAAGGGTGAGCACGGTATGAATCTCATCACCCACCGGAAAAAGCAACACCATTACGCTTCCGAGGCGTGCTTTGGGTCGCTGCTCTTCAATGTATTCTTTGGTAACCCGGAACGACGAAGCCATTTTAAATTGGGCTGCTTCGCCGGGCAGATTATTGCTGAGTGCAGCTACGAGTGTGTCTATTTCAGAAAACTTCATTTGAATTGGCGGCAAACATAAATGCAAAAATGCTTTGGTTTATTGTGGCAACAATATTTTAGAGAAAATTATCGGTTTTATAGTAATGAGTAGTGAGAAATGGGTAGTGAGAGGCTGCCGCCGGAGGGCTCTCATTACTCACTACACATTACTCTCTACTTCTCCCCATTCACCTTTCTCCAAATATAAAAGATTGGAATTCCTGTAAGCACCAAAGCTAGTCCGGGAACGGTAAATTGCGGTTTCTGAATAAGTAAATTTACTATGAATCCTGACATAACTATCATGTAGATTATTGGCAGGAATGGATAGCCAAAGGCTTTATAAGGGCGATGTTTGTCGGGATATTTGCTTCGCAGAACAAACAATCCGGCAATTGTGAGAATATAGAAAAGCACCACTGCAAACATTACATAATCGAGCAAATCGCCATATTTACCCGAAAGACACAAAAGCGAACACCAAATAAATTGCACCCAAAGCGAAAATGCCGGAACATGAAACTTGTTGTTGGTGCTCATACTTTTAAAGAATAGCCCATCGAGAGCCATAGTTTGATATACCCGGCTGGCCGAAAGAATCATTCCATTGTTTGCTCCAAATGTGGAAATCATAATCAAAACAGCCATTATAGCGGCACCTGGAGCTCCATAAATGCTCGACATCACCGCCGTAGCCACCCTATCTTGCTGCACATATTGTATGCCGCGTTCTAAAATCGTAGTTCCGTCAGGGTTTCCCCACATTGGCACCACAAATAGGTAGGCAATGTTGGCCAGCAGGTATAAGGATACCACTCCAAGCACCCCAAACACCAAACTTTTCGATACATTTTTAATTGGATTTTCTATTTCATTAGCAATGAAGGTTACGTTGTTCCAAGCATCGCTGGAAAACAAAGCACCCACCATAGCTAAGCCAAAGGCAGAAAGCAAAGGCAGTAAACTCCAATTTTCACCGGTGAGTACGCCGTTATCTAAAGTAGATTTTTCTAAAGTAATAAAGGAATGGAAATTGAGCTCGATAACACTTTTATCGCCAAATACGAATATCCCAATTACAATTATGAATAGCAGAGTTGCCGCCTTAATGATAGTAAGTACCGATTGCACAAAACCACCATATTGTACTCCAAGAGTGTTGATAAAGGTAATTACGAATATGCTGAAAATAGCCAAAACCTGAGCAGCACTAATGGGCAGGCTGAAAATGGTGAACAATACATTTTCGGGACTAAAAAAAGGAAACAGAACCGCTGTAAATTTAGAAAAAGCCACAGCCACAGCAGCAATCGCTCCTGATTGAATAACCAAAAACAGCGACCATCCATATAAAAAGGCCAAAAGCGGATTAAATGCTTCCTTCAAATATTGGTACTGCCCGCCCGATTTAGGAAACATCCCCGATAATTCACTATAGCAATTGGCTGCTATGAGTGTGAGCAAACCTGTTGCTAACCATACCATCAATACCAAAAACGGATTGCCCAGCAACCGGGCTATATCGGCACTAACGATGAAAATTCCGGAACCTATCATAGTCCCCATTACCATAAACACCGCCGTCGAGAGTTTTAATTTAGTCTTTTCCATTGCATAAATAGGTTGCAATCATAATCAATGAATGCCTTTGGTTAGGAATATAAATGAAAAATACACCACCAGGTCATCCTTTTAGGGTGTCTAACAGTAAAAAGGAATTAAAAATTAATTATTTAATAACAATAGCGTCCTAAACGATTAAAATAGGAGAATCGGGAATAAGTATCTCAAAATACCTTTGAGTTGCATAACCACACCCAATTCTCCGATGGCAAACATAACACTTTTC
>CANJNG010000190.1 GCA_947475205.1 Bacteroidota bacterium | reverse complement strand
TAAGAGTAATTAAATTTATATAAATAGAAATAATTTTTATATATTGTGATATTATATAAAAATGAGTAAATTTTGGATATATGATCCAAGCGTTATATTAGATAAGAATAAATATTGGCAAATTATTCCAACAACGAATATGAAATTAACAGAACAGTTAAATACGATATCCAGGTTTTTAATATATTTAATTATTTTATTGATATTTTTTAAAAGAGACAGTGTTTTATTATTATTAGCAATTGTTGCAATTATCATTATTATTATTTATCATTCTCTATATGTTAATGATATTAATAGTGTCAAATTAGATATAAATGAAAATTTTGTTGATGAATTTAATGAATATGTTCCTCAAAAAAATATTATTACAAGTCCTATTGATATGATTGTTCCTGGTTCTGCATCCCCTCTGAATCTTTTAGGTAGTAGTATTAATGGACAAAAAGGTTCTAATGCAATAGATTTACAAACAGCATATATAGATTCTAATGGTGATTATGTATTTGGTGATTTTAAAAAAGATTCTAATATAAACGGTGGTGGTATGAACGGTGGTGGTATGAACGGTGGTGGTGTGAACGGTGGTGGTGTGAACGGTGGTGGTATGAACGGTGGTGGTATGAACGGTGGTGGTATAAACGGTGGTGCTATAAACGGCGGTGTGAACAGTGCTATGAACACGGTAAACGATGGTACATTAGAAGATAACGTTATTTCTACACAACCTATTGGTCTTACATATAAAATGAATGACAAGTTTGTAGATAGTACATGTCGTAAACCAACTGCAGATAATCCGTATGCAAATATTGTATTTTCTGATTATTTAGATGCAGGTAATGTTGCAAGTCCGTGCAATGTTGATGATGAAGAATTACCAAAAAAATCACTTGAATTATATAATAGTACTATTTTTAGAAATGTAGATGATGTTTTTGAAAGAGAAAATTCACAACGCTTATTTTATACACTTCCTGTAAATACTATACCAAATAAACAAACAGAATTTGCACGCTGGTTGTATGACACTGGTCCACGTTGCAAGGAAGATACAAGCAAATGCACTTATTATGAAGACCCAAGTATGACATCACCAAGATACTTATAACCTGTGTGTATGGTCAGCCCAATTGTATGAATTAAACTTATTTATATAAATAAATTTACTTATATGGGTTATTGGAGATTTTGTATGGCATTCTCTAATCCGCCAGGCTGGTTTAAAGATTGTTTCCATCCTTCTACACTACTATTTGGAGCACGTCTTACTAATTCTTTAAATTGTTCTTCTGTTAATTCCTATGGGGGGGCAGTGGGATAGCCTGGAGGGGGAGGAGCAGAGCCATAGCCTGGAGGAGCAGAGCCATAGCCATAGCCTTGAGGAGGAGCAGAGCCGTAGCCTTGAGGAGGGTATTGACCAAATTGTTGCATTTGGGTATTGGGATAGGCGAGTTGGGGTATCGGGTTTAAGCATGATATTCTATTACTTGTTCTTGCATTATAATCCACGATAAAATAAAAATTAAGTGATGGTATTTGTTGTTTAACAACTTTTGCTATGTCTTCAACCATTACTAACGATATAGTTCTACCTGTAAACTCTGTTTTTGTAATTGGAATAATTTGCCCTGTACTACACTGTTTAAGTTCTAATAATTGTTCGCTTACATTTCTACTAAGTCCAAATTTACTTCCAATAGACCCTGAAACATCAATCTTTTGTTCAGCATAATAACAACTAGCACCTAATTTATTAGAAATTTCAACACCACTATCTCTTAAAAAAAGTTCCATTGGTAATCCCATAGAATCTTTTAATTTAGCATAATCTTGAGATGCTGTAACAAAAAATAAGTATATTCCTGACTTAACATTTGAAGGTTTAATAGCACTAAATGAAAAACCACCTTCTTGTACATTTAGTTGTCTCTGTAAAGTAGTGTATTTACTTTTATACTTTAAATATTTTTTCTTGTAAACTAAATCACTATTCATAAAAATGTTTATATATATAATTACAAATATAATTTTTTTTGGTTATATTAATAAAAACGCAATTTTAATTATACCGTATTCATAATTATACTGCATTTATAAAGCAATTAAAAAGCGTGTAAAAATATTTATTATAATAACAAATTACTTTATATAAAATTATGAATAACAATTATGAGGAATATAATTATCCTATGGACAACAATGGCAATAAGGACAACACTGGCAACAATAGCAACAATAGCAACAATAGCAACACTGGCAACAATGACCTCACTTTAAATCAGTTAATAGAGAACTACCAAATAAACCGCAATAAAGACGTATATCTTAAAAATGATGCTAATCCTATTTTATTAGATGATCGTACAATGTTTAATAAATTTTCTAATAGCAATGACAGTGAAATAGATTTTAATGTTAATAATGATAAATTTAATTTTAGAAGTGTTCATATTTATAATAATAAAAAAAATTTAATTAATAATCCCTACATTGTTAAAAATAATGGCGATAATAACAATAATGGATGCATCATTAAAGCAAATAATGATGATAATGGATACCATGGTTATCAAGAAGTTTGTGATGGTGCTGGTGCTGGTGCTGGTGCTGGTTCTGGTGCTGGTTCTGGTTCTGGTGTTGGTGCTGGTTCTGGTTCTGGTGCTGGTTCTTGTGTTGGCTCAGGCTCTTTTGACCAGGCATATCAACGTGATTTTAGTAATAGTAGTAAAAGCAATAATGTAATAAGTATTGGTATAATTACGGACTTTTTAAATCTTACAGCAACCCCCAACGCAACCCACAACACAACCCCCAACGCAACCCCCAACGCAACAATCAGTCCACAATTATTATCTTATTTAATATACTCAATTATATTATTATCAAAAAATCCATCAACTGATGCATTATTAGAAATATACAATTTTAAAAGTAAAGATATTGCAATTAGTGAAATGAAAGAGTTAAGTGATGTTGTTAATAAATATGGTAATGTTTCCTATGTAATACCTGGTACTGCTGGTACTGCTGGAAATACAACATTTATAAACAAAATAAAGGATATATTTAATATTGGTATAACCCATTATAATCAGGAACAAGATAAGGAGCAACGATTTATAATATATGCAAATTTTGATTTTAAATTAGGAATTCCATTATACTATAATCCTGAAATAATAAAATATAAAAATAAAAATTTTATAAAAATGAGTAATGTTATATTATCATATAACCACTTACCTCAAGAAAATATTGGATGTATTGAGGTATTAATGCATACTTATAAATTGGGTTTTATATTTAATAAAGGTAATGATGTAAATATAAACATAAACAGTGAAGGTGCATTAAAGGTCATTATGCAAAATAAAGATTATTCTATAATATCAACAACAATGCTCATACCAAATATTAGTACTAATATTAAAGACTTCTATTATAATATCAGTAAATTATCAAATTTACACTTGGGTGAACTAGTTAATGGTGTAATGTTAAAACCTAATATTTTTCTTAATACATCCTTTGAAATGGATATAATTCCCGTTGAAAAAAATAACGTTAATACTTGTAAAAAAGTTATAAGTAAGTCCGTAATTAATTTTAAACATTACTATTACTATATTAAAGATGATAAAAATAATATTATTTATTGCGGTGTTTATAATGAATTGTAAGCACAAAGGTTGTTTATAATAAAAAATATCTATTATAAATAATAAAGATATAAACTATATGAACGGTATGAACGGTATGAACGGTATAAACGGTATGAACGGTATAAACGGTATGAACGGTATAAACGGTATAAACGGTATAAACGGTATGAACGGTATAAACGGTATGAACAATAATGATATAGATTTATTTATTAGTACATATGAAAAAGAGTTAAATAATGGTATTGTGCCACATCCTAAAATAGGTTTATGGATTCAATATTTAAAAGCCCTCAAATTTTATAATGTTAATAATATTGATAAAGACCCATTTTTTGACAAAAGACATTCAATAACTAGGAATGATATTAAAGAAATAAACATGTTTATGAATAGAATTAAAAAAGGAAAGCAGTTGTATAAACATGATAATTATGGTGTAACTGGAGGTGGAAGTGGTGGCGGTGGCGGTGGTAATAATTCATTCATACATTATAACTATGTTGATGATGATGAAGAAAGCGATGGAGATAACAATAAGGGAAGCAGTAGTAAAAAACATTTTGAATTATTATCACAAGTAGAAGGATCGTTATATGAATATAATGAAAAAATGAGAAAAAATAAGAATAAAAATAATCAAGATAGGAGTATAGATAGGAACCAACTAAAAATTAGAGAAAGTCCTATGAATATATGCCCTAATAATAATAATAAATACGGTGTTCAAGATTTTGCAGAAGGTCCTGTAAATAATGCAAATTTATCAAATGCAATTAATCAATTAGAAAATACAGAAAAATTAATAAATTATAATCATACAAATAGATTTGATAATGAATTTAAAAGAAGTATACCTAATATAGCAAATAATAAAAGACATCAGGAACATAATACACAATATAACCTTATTAATGATAACCTTGTTGGTGGTACGGGGGCTACGGGGGCAGGGGGTTTAGGGTACATAGCAGATAGGTATAAACAAGATGCATTATATACGAATAATAATCGTTTTAATCAGGACCAGGATATATTAAAGGTAAACTTGATAACAAGAGACACATCACAAAAAAATAAGCAACCATTTGAAAATCAATTTCAATATTTAGACTGCAATTATAATAAAATTCCAAATAAATCACTTATTGGAAAATCATCAAGAATGGATAATAGAACCTATATACACTGACCGTAGTTTATATATACACAACCATAGTTTATATATACACAACCATAGTTTCACGTACGTCCAATACATATACCTTCACAATCATTTGATGTTGGAATTGTTTTATCTATTTTATTTTCACTATCATTATATAGACATATGCTTTCTATATTAGTTTTATTTTTACTGGACATATAATTATTAGATGGGTTAATAGAACATACTGTGCATCCAGTATATAAGCCCTTTTCTGAGGCTGGTATATTATTATAACAAATATCATTATTAGTAATGTAGAAAGTAGAATCATGTAAGACCTTTTCACCTACCTTATATATATTTTTAAGATTTGATGTTTTAGATATTAATAAATTTAAATTATCATTACTATCAATAATTTTTACAGTATCATTAAGAGTAGGAATAGTTGTATTACCACCATTAAAAAAAGTTTTTAAAGCATGTGTATATATATTAGCAATTTCAGTATCATTAATTTTTGTATAATTTTTTACTATTTCTACTTCTACTTTAAGTTTTTCTTCTTTAAGTTTTGATAATTCTAATGCTTTTTTATTTTCTTCAAGTTCATTTTTTATAACATCTATATCTATAGTGCTGTTACCGTTACTACTTCCCATCAAGTCCTCACCAAATTTTTCAATAACTTTTTTGCTAAGGATTGTATGCTTATTTTTTTTATTTCTAAATAAACTAATTATAATTGTTAGCACTAAAATAAATATAATTATATAAATGAAATATTCTAAAGGATAATTACAAATTTTAATCACCATATATATAAGAAATTTATATATTAAAATATATTATATATTATAAATTTTTTATGTATTTGTTATAT
>CANJNG010000189.1 GCA_947475205.1 Bacteroidota bacterium | reverse complement strand
GTTTGGCGTAATGGCGGGTTCAGTGCTTCGTATGACAGTTTTGTGGTAGGTTCAAGTGCAGTTCTTCGATTGAACTTTTGTGCTAAAAATCCGCCACTACGCCAAGCCGCAAAACGTTAAAGGCAAGCAAAACAAAAACAGCCTGCAGAAACATTTGTGCTAAACCATAACATTTATCTCCCGCAAAAACATTATAGCCATGAAACAGACGACAAACCTTCTCATTTTTTTAGCTTTTGTCCCCATTAGCCTTTATGGACAGCTATGGAACAAACCTAACGCTAAATTCACCTTTCAATGGAACGAATACTGCTGTGGAAATTATACTGGAATGGTTCAACTTACTATTGACGCAGATACCTTAATTAATGGCAATATATATTCACGCTATTACAACTATTCTGTGTCATACAACGGGGGGACAAACCCTTTTGATTCTTCTTACTTCGACACCATATCAACATTATCATCATTAGCCTTTTACGAAGAAGACAGTGTAGTTTATGGTTATCACCTGAACAGCAGCCTCATTGACAACGACACGATCTACAATTTTAAAGCATTACCGGGCGACAGTTGGACAGTGCCACAAGTTTTTATAGACTCAATAGAAATGGGGATAGCTCCTTATTACTGCGATTCTCTAATCAAGATTACTGTTCTTGACACTGGACACATCATGTTCCAAAACACCCAACTCTATTACTTAGTTGTTTCTTATGAAGGCTTTCAAACCTACTCTGATTCAGGTTTAACTACTTTGAAAGATACAATATTTGAAAGATTCGGCAGCAAATCCAGAAGTTTTCTGTCTATATCAAATTATTGTTCAATAACTGCCCCTAATGTAGATGGAGGAGCAATTTATCATTTGTACTGTTACAGCGACAATGATATATCATTCGGCCAAAACTGCTTAGAACTTTATGTTTACACAGGATTGGACGACCCCAACAATAACAAAGCATCCATCATTTATCCAAACCCCACAATCTCAACTTTTCGCTTTCATACTCAATCCAAACAAGCACATCTAACTAACCTCACAGGCAAAATACTACTAACATTCAAAACCAATAATGACAATACCGAAATAGACGTTTCCAACCTCGATAACGGCATTTACTTCCTCCAAACCGACAACGGCAAGACACAAAAACTCATCATTCAACACTAAACCCCACCAACAGTGCAACGAACGTACAGAAGCCCATCCGCTAATATCCCCGATTAGTAAAACCAAACAAAGCCCTGCAAAACCCATATTGAATGGCCACAATGGTAATTATTTGAACAGAAAGCAAAATAGCTGCCGATTTCAACACAGCCGGATAGTTTCTGAATGAAGTAAAGCTAATCAGCCCCATGTAAACCAGCAGAATAGTTAGCAAAACCACAGGACACACCAGCAAGAGAAAACCTGAAATCATAAAAGCCAACCAGGGGAATAAAAAGGCCGCAACCACCGCCGGCACACGAAGGTAGATACCCGGATGGGTAACTATTTTTTCACCTGTCCGAACACGCAAATTCCATTTATAAGCAATCAATTTATTAAAACTGGTCGGGTATCGGTTGTGTTGAACTTTTAAGCGAGGGCTATTAAGGAAAATGAACCGTTCTTTAAGCCCATAGCAAAAATGAAAGTCGTCCATATCCCAAGGAATGCTTTCCGAAAAGCCTCCACTGTTTTCCCAAGCCGATTTGGATAAAACGCAATTGCAAAACACTACCTCGTGCCATTTAATTTCCTGTTCTTTGGCAAGAGTATGATTTATAGAAAGCTCAGTTATGGGCGTAGATAATACCTTATAGCTCAAGGCCGAAAAAGAGCCGGAATCGGCAAGGGGCAGCTCCATCCCCGATACTACAATGGACTTTTCATGGCTATGACTACAGGCTTCATTTATCCAATTTTCATCGGGTATGCAATCGTCATCCATAAGCCCTATTCGGGCAGAAACAGAATGTTTAACGCCAATATTTCGCCGAACATTGGCATGAAGCGTATCGCATGGAATAAGTTTAAGGGGAAAAGGCCAATTGGTTGAATCCATTTCGAATACAGCCCCCACTCCAATGATTTCAAAAGCGAAATCAGTTTTTTGATTGGCGAAACCATCCAAGCATTTTAAAAACTGCTTTGGTTTAGAAACAGCAATTATTACCGATATATCCATGCTCACCCGTTTTGAGATTCCTTATTCAAATAGAGCATTCCGGCATCAGTAAGTAGCTTTGGGAAATAGTTTAAATTGGTAGATATTTCACTGTTAATGGCACAACTAAAGGTGCAGTTGCATTTATCCTTTCCTAAATACTTATTCCGAAACTGCTTGTATTTCTGAGCCTTCAAAATTGCGTTTATATCATAATTGCTTTCTCGCAAATTCCCAATCTTCTCGTCCCACAGCGGTTCGCAGGGAAACACATCGCCCACTTCATTTATTACCAAAATTTGTTTTCCGGCATCGCAATAGCTACCCGTATTGGTTTTTCCGGTTACGGCATCTTTCAACAGACCATGATAGCTTTTCTTTAAGGCTCTCAAACCAAGCGTGTGCAAATCGTTTTGGTTTTTGAACGAATAGTTAAGGTCAATTTCTTCAGCTTTGCAAATGTATTCCTCTATTTCTGCCACCGATACTTTGGGCGATTGTTCATTCAGCAGTTGATGAGGAAAAGTAAGCTGTATGCGATCGAAACGGATATGCTTAGATAGCGTTTTGCATATTTCATCAATACTGTTTCTATTTTGTGGCAGATAAACTATATTGATTTTAAGCCGCAGGTTTGGGTAGGAATCTCTTAGTTTTTCGAGTGCCTGAAACGTTGCAATGGCTTTATCAAACAATCCGGGTACTTTCCTCGACTCGTCATGCTTTTCGCCAATATTGTCCACCGAAAGTTGGAGTTCAAGCATTAGCGAAGGATTTTGGGAAAGAATTTCGGCCACCGTATCCAACATTGTTTGCTTAAAGTAAAAGTTTGATGGAATATCTAATACCTTTAAATCGCAATGCTTTACAAACGCTTTAGCTATTTGGGCAATATCTTTTCTTACAAACGGTTCGCCACCCGAAAGCCCTAAGTAGTGCAGCTTTCCGTAGTTTTTGGCAATGAGGTTAATTTCCTCAATAGTTAATTCTTTATCCTTAGCTACAGGATTGTTTATTTGCTCATAGTACAAGCAGAACTCGCAGCGTGCGTTGCATCGTGAGGTAACAAAAAAGTTGAGTGCTTGGGGCAAGAGAAATTTTTGTCGGATAGGCAGCGTAACCGATTGTTCAATGAATCTAAAATAGGACAGAGCGTTCATAGAAAAATACTGACTGAATATTAATAGCCAAAACTGTTTGTGGCCGACCAATCACTATGCACCTCATATTCCTTCTTTGCCCGAACCCGCCAAAAGTAGGTTTGTCCTTTTTTAAATTTCACGCAGGGTTTATATCTATATTCTGAACCGGACGTAGCTATCTTGTGCATGTCGTTGATATTGATTTTCAAGCCGGAAGTATTTAGATATTCGGGAAGTTTTCTTTCCCAAAAAGGGCAATTTCCATCATAAGCTAAATTGGATAGTTGCTTTAGGGCATTGTAGCTTACAGAATCCATTCGTGATTGGCAATATTGGGCAAAGGTGCAGTTTTCGGCGGTCATTTTCAGTAATCCCATTTTAAAAAAGCCGTTCACCTCCGGTATAACTTCATCAGCTGCCTTATTGCCGAGCAAGGGTTTAAATTTCCCTGCTTTTATTGCTTCTTCAATAATGGGTGGAAGGTATGATTGGCTTTCAGCAGAAGTGGGGTCGTTTTTAAAATGATACTTAGAAGGAAACCCATTTCGGTTGCCTAGAATTAACCAGTTAAAACTGCTGTCGGTAGCTATTTGCACTTCAAAATGCTCTTGCCAAATATTGGTTTGCCATTTTATGGTTACCTCATTTACCAATGTAGTTTGGCAATTTGATATTACAGGCACTGTTCCAAAAACAGAATCACTTGTATGGTAAATTTTCAGGGCTTTAACTCCATAGTTAGTGTATTCGGAAACAAAATCGGTGTGGGGAAATGCGGAATCTATTGCTTGATAGAATGTTTTCCATTGTTTGATTAGTTTGGGCGGGCCATTGTAATTCTCAATTATGCTATAACGGTAATT
This sequence comes from Bacteroidota bacterium, assembly GCA_947475205.1. GTDB lineage: Bacteria > Bacteroidota > Bacteroidia > JAIBAJ01 > JAIBAJ01 > JAIBAJ01. Next base: position 1,735 of record CANJNG010000189.1, on the reverse strand, counting down.
GGTTTCCTTATCATTAAGGATTACATAATTGGTAGCTTGTTTCAGCAAGCTTAAATCGGGTGGCAACTCGCTTAATAGCTTTTCTTTATTCAAGAAATTAAATTCCAGCAACTTTTGGTCAATTTGATAAGGCCTTTGAAATATTGGCGGATTGCTTAGGCGTGGATGCTGAATTGCGATAGCACTCCCTAAAGCTATATTCTTTTCTACCCACTCCTTTGCCGGAATGCGAGTTTGGGTTATTGAAATTGTTCGTTCGTTGCACTTTTGCAATTCATTTAGATAGTTTTTAGCGTAGGATACAAAAACAGGTAACATAATTAATCCAATTCCTAAATAGATATAGGCAGTTTTAATCTTTCCTTTCCAGTGTTCATAAATATAGGTAAGGCCAATTACCACAAAGAGTGCCACCCAAATAGGTACACTGCGGCCATAGCGTTCCACCTTTGGCGAAACCAGCAATAGAAACGACTGCACAAAAAAGCTTGCTGCAAGAATTAGGGTGAGCGGGTCGCGGCTTTTTATGCCTTTTATGAAGAAAACTAAAAAGGAAGTGTAGGCAAATACAAGGAGGAATATTATTGGAAGAGTAAGTTCATTGGGCAGAAACATCTCCCAGTGATAAAATGTTCCATCGCCAAGTTCCCAAAATTGAATCCATGATTCGGCAACATCCATCGTGGCTTTTAGCACATAAGGTGCTTCTTCATAATAGGCTATCCAACGCTGAAACAAAAATGCAAATACGAGCAAAAATGTTCCGAGGAAAATGGCAATATTCTGGCGTGTTAGCTTCTTTGTATAAGCAAGATATAGAGCGATAAGAATAAAAGGAACAAGGAAAAATGGAAAGTTAATCTTAGTGGCAAAGGCCATTGCGGCGGCTATGCCTGTTAGGATATAGTATCGTTTTTTGTGGGGCCAGAAAAACAGAAACAGTGCTGAAAACCGAACAAACCGCCCACTGAATGAAGCGTAATGGTCTACCCGCATAAAATCAATACTAAATGCTAAAGGGTTTACAAGAAAAAACATAAGAATAACTATCAATGAAATAACCGTGTTTTGGGTTATTAGCACTAAGGCGAAATAGGCAAGGGCTACAGCAATGGCATCGAGCAACACGTTTCCCCACCTTATGCTGAATATAAAGAGGCTATTATCGCCTTCGTTTAGCGAATGCGGCAATATTCCCAAATGGCAAAGTGGCCTCATGGCATTTGCTACCAAGGCTGAATAAATTATGGCCCCATCAAAATAGTTGGGATAGGTGTTTATATGGTGTGGGAAATTTTCGGCAGAGGGCGATTTGAAAAAATAGTAAAACGTTTTTACCTCTTCCACGCAACCTTCCGAATCGGGTTCAAACGTGTATTTGTATTCCTTATCTACTAATGAAATTCCAAGGTAAAATGCAATGAGAAAAACTATTATGCCATAAATAACAGTAGTTCTCATTAATTTTAATCGTCAGGATTGATTTATTGCCTGCTAAAGTACAAATAATAGTTAAGTTTCCAACTCAGTAAATAATTAATTCATATTGCTTGAAATGAATAGTTTAAGGTGGAATTCTTCTTGCACAATTGGCCATTTTCCATAAAGTAAAAGATTGTGAATTGAAAATATTTGAATCTTCTAATACCTGAACACTATATATTTGAAACCGATTAGAACCTTAGCAAATTCACAATCCTCGCATAGGCCATTTATACAATGAGCAAACCCAAGC
>CANJNG010000188.1 GCA_947475205.1 Bacteroidota bacterium | reverse complement strand
TGGGTTGTGGTTTTCCCATTTACTTGCAGCCGAACAAAATAATTTCCTATTGGCAAGTTTTGGGTATTGTAATTTTTAGATACACTACCGCTTTGCTTTTCGTTCATTATTACCGCTACTTGTTTCCCTGTGATGTCGGTAATGTCGATCAAGAGGTTTGAAGTTTCGTTCAAATTGAGGTTGATTGCTACTGATTCGTTTGCAGGGTTTGGAAATACACTGAACGATTTAACGGCTGATGGTAATTGTGAAATCCCGGTTGAAACTGCTAACATGCCCATAATACTGTCTCTCATAATAGTGGTGTCGCTGCTGATGAAACTTTGGGTAACAAATAGCACACGGTGGTCGGCACCACCCACTACAACTACTGTAGGCATACCGAAGCCGCCGTAATGTGCAACGTGTGCAGCCCCACTGTCCATTGGTTCATAAAGTGATGAAAGGCCATTTAAACTCACCCAATTGGAAGCAACTGTGCAGGATGTTGCATTGTTGAAGGGGAACGCATAACCCTTTACTTTTCCGGGGTGCATCATATTAATGTTGTTTGCCATTGCTTGAATGTCTTGTGCGGGGGGAGGACAGGCACTGCAATTTGGCATAAAGAAATGCAGGATTACGGCTTTACCGGCATCTAAATCTGCGAAAAGGTCGGTGGTGATTCCATCACAGGTTTGTCCGCTAAATTGCATAGCGGTAGTTTGTGCTTTAGTAATCGTGATTACTAATACAGAAGCGATAGAAAGCAGAATTGACTTGTTCATTTAAATTAAATTTTTGTTTTTAGGAAATTGGGAAACATAAAGGCATAATGGTTTGAACCTTAGGATCAAACATAAAATAGCCATTCGGTAACAAACAGCTTAATATGGAATAAATCAGATGCGAAAAACCCTGTCTAGAAGGTAAATTGGAGCTTTGGGTTTGAATGGGGGCGGATGATAAAACACCGAAAAGCAATAGTCTTGTGTAGCACGCACAGGGTCCAATTGCTTTAATGGAATAAAGACTATTTTGGAAATGTCAAGCTTGAATACCGAGGCGATGGCATTGCTGAAATCACTTTTTGCTTTGAAAACGGATTTGATGTCCTTGCAGCAGCCCGGTTTCATTGCCCTTTTGCCACATTTGCAAGGGGGTTTATCGGCACTGTAGAAATCTACTGAGGTGATTTTCCCTCCGCACCAGTGAACATTTACTGCCATTCCTGAATTGGTTATCAGGAATAAGAGCAGTAAGAGCATAGCCGTTGCTTTTTTCATTGCGGAGGCTAAAGTAAGTGTTTTTTTTAGGCAGTGATATGTTTTTTGGAAATGCGGGGTTTGGTTAGCAGAAAGTTCGCTCAAAGTGCTTCGGTGTATTTGAGCGTTTATGGAGCGGCTGTTTTAGCCTGTTTTTAGGGTTTCAGGCTGAATTGCCTCGACTCGGTTGGTTAGATGAGGGTTAGTTTTATATTAAGATTCTATCCAATACTTTTAATATCCTCTTGGCTGGGATAGGTAATTAGCACCGCCCGGTGAATACCTTTAAAAACAAACATCGCCCCACAGCCAAATGCTCTAACTCCAGTTTGTGTGGCAGCTTCTTTAATGTGGGCTAAACTTCCGGCCCCTCCACCTGCTATTAAAGGAATGCTGACTGCATCGGCTACCATTTTGATGAGTTTGATGTCGAGGCCCGTCATGGTTCCATCTTTATCTACGTTATTCAGGAATAACTCTCCCGCACCAGCTTTTTCAGCCATTTGAGCATATTCCACAGGACTGAAATCGGTTTTCTTTCCATCCTTATGGCGATAGACTTTGTAATTTCCCCAAAAATCTTTTATCACATCAATACCCACCACAGTAGCAGAGCTGCCGTATTTATCTGCTGTTTCTGACACTAAATTCATATTGGCTAAAGCAGCGGTGTTCAAGACTACTTTTTCAATTCCTGCATTCAGTACTGCTTTTACTTGTTCGATAGAGGTAATTCCGCCACCATAAGCCACTGGCATAAAGCACTCGGCTGCAAAGTCGCGTATGTAATCCAAATTTGGCCCTCGTCCCTGTTTGGCGGCATTGATATCCAGAAAGATTAGTTCGTCCACTTCCTTCTCATTGAAAATCTTGACCGCATTATTAGGGTCGCCCAAATACACGGGATTCTTGAACTTTGTAGTCTTTACGAGGCTTTGCGGGCCATCGGACAAAAGCACAGGAATGAGGCGAATGTTGTACATTATGATGGAGCAAAGGTAGATTGTCCAAATTTCAATTTTCTGAAATTTGAAAGAATTAATTTTTGAGTGAGTAACTTCGTTATTGCTTTATGTTTGCCTCACATTAATTAAAAATGAAAATAATAAGCTATAATGTTAACGGAATTCGCTCTGCAATAAGTAAAGGTCTTTTGGACTGGTTGGCAGATGTAGATGCAGATGTGGTTTGTTTTCAGGAAGTGAAAGCTGCCTTGAACGATATTCCGGTTTTTGATTTGGAGGCATTGGGATACCGAAGCTATTGGTATACTGCCGAAAAGAAAGGGTATAGCGGGGTTGGAATATTATCGAAAGTGGAACCCGATGCAGTGCATCTTGGCATGGGGATGGAAATTTATGACAGGGAAGGCCGCGTTATTCGTGCCGATTTTGGCGATATTTCCATCCTGAGTGTTTATCATCCCAGTGGTAGTAGTGGCGAAGAAAGGCAAGAGTTTAAGTTTAAATGGTTGGTGGATTTTCACAATTTTGTGGAAGAGTTGAAAAAGACTCGTCCCAATTTGATTATTAGCGGCGATTACAATATCTGTCATAAACCTATTGATATTCATAATCCGGTGAGCAATGCTAAATCGTCGGGGTTTTTGCCCGAAGAGCGGGAATGGATGGAGCAGTTTACACTTTCGGGATTTGTGGATACGTTCAGGCATTTTAATGCGGATCCGCATCACTATTCGTGGTGGAGCTTTCGGTCTGGGGCGAGAAGTAAGAACTTAGGCTGGCGAATAGATTATCACTTAGCGACTGAAAGTATTAAGCATCGGCTTAAATCAGCAGCTATACTGATGGATGTGGTTCACAGCGACCATTGTCCGGTGGTGGTTGAAATTGAGTAGCGAATTACAACTTATCAACCACTTTTCTTGCCATGCCGGGGTAATTGGTAATAATACCATCTACTCCCCATTTGGCTAAGCGTTTCATATCCTTTTCTTTATTTACAGTCCACACAAAAACCTGTTGTTGCTGGGCTTTTATTTTGCGGATAGTGCGTTTTCGGGTAAATTTCACATTTGGGTTTATGCCCTGAAATTGCTTGTATTTAAAGATTCGACCTCCTTTTATCTTTCCATCAATGTGGAGCGGGAATAGGCTGAAATTACCAAGTACCAATTTGTAAATCGGCATTTGGGTTTTAGTTTGCTGCAATCTCTTTAGTGCTTCGTCGGAAAAGGAATGAAACAGGCACCACGTTTCTGCTTTATTTTCGGCGATAATATCCACCACCTTTTGCTCTATTCCGGGATAGAAGTCACCGCCGGTCTTTATCTCGATGAGCAATTTAGCTTTTCCATTAATTTCAGTTAAGACTTCCTGAAAAGTGGGGATTTTCTCTCCTTTAAAATCTGAAGAGAATTTTCCGCCTGCATCGGCATCTATTATTTCCGCCCAGTTGTAATCCTTTATTAGGCCTTTTAGGTTAGTGGTGCGGTCGAGCGTTATATCGTGCATGACAATAATTTTATTGTCTTTGGTTAGATGCACGTCTATCTCAATAACATCTGCTTTTTGAAACAGGGCTTTGCGGATGGATGCAATAGTGTTTTCGGGAGCTTCGCCGGAAGCACCGCGATGAGCGATTATCAGCGGACGGCCTGATTGCCCTGAAACCACAATTGCTAGAAGGGAGAACATGCTGCTTAAAGCAATTTGCTTAGTTGTTTTCATTCGAGGGATCCCCTAATCAATTGCTGAACGATTATCTTCGTTTACTACCCTTCAAAATCCTCGATAATCTTCTTGTACTTTTCAGGAACAGGAATTGAGGCGTTAGTTTTAAAACTCATGGTTACCTGCACAGTTAATCCTGTTGCAACGGTTTCTTTTGAGCCATCAGCATTGGTGCGGACAAAAACGTATTCCATATCGAAACTCTTGGTGCCAAAGCGGCTTGTTCGAACAAATAGTTCGATATTGTCAATAAGGAAGATAGGTTTACGGAAATTGATTTCTGCTTTAGCTAAAATAAAGCCTTCGTTATCCCAATCTATTTTAAGACCAAAAAGGCTGTTGAAATAATTAATTCTAGCCACCTCCATATAACTGAGGTATTTTGCGTTGTTAATGTGTCCTAGGGCATCGGTGTCGCCATAGCGGATTTGGATTTTTACGCTGCTTTTGTAGTTTTCTGTCATACTATAAAGTACAATTTAATAGGGGTTTTGTTTAGCTAATTGAATATGGGCAATGTGGTCGTCGCAGTGCCAAGCATACATTCCCAGCGACTCGTTGAGGGTTATGATTCGTTTATGTTCGGGGTGGAAAAAGCCCTTTTTGAAATCGGTGTCGGAAAGGGTTTTCAGAAGGATTGTCCAGCGGGCATGCACGCCTTCGATTATTTGAAGGGATGCCGAAATGTTTAAATCTTTCCCATCGTTAAGCCCGGCCCAAAGAGCTTCGGCATAAGGTTTCACAGTGGGGGTGTCTTCGGTAAGTGCTAATTTGAACCGGATATAAGCGTTCAGGTGGCTGTCGGCATAATGGTGTACTATTTGGGCAATGTTCCAGCCTTCTGGGCGGTAAGATGCTGAAAGTTGCTGAGCCGTTAAGCCCTCTAATTCTTGCTTGAGTCTTTGGGGTAGGTTTTGAATTTTTGAAATCCAAGTAATTAGCAGTTCGGGTGTATAATTTTCGGGAACGCTGAATTTCCCTACAGGGAATTTTAGTTTGTAAAGTTGTTCGTCTGTCATTTTGTGTTTCCTCCTTCTCGAAGGCGTTTGGCTAATTTTATCAATAAAAATAATACTACTGCAAATCCAATGAAGCCTATCAGGCCTTTTACTGCACTTAAGGAGTCTTTATATACCACTAAAAACACTATAGCCACTAATAATAGTGTGGCTACCTCGTTCCACATCCGGAGTTGGCCGGTGCTGTATTTGATTTCGCCACCCTGAAGTTGGCTGAAGATTACGTGGCAGGAAAGGTGATAAAGTACCAACAGGAACACAAAACCCAGTTTGCAAAGCAGCCAATGGTTGGCTAACAAGGTTTCCCAAGAACCAAAATATCCCAATTCAACAGCCAACCAGGGCCCCATGATAAGCGTGAACAACATGGAGGGCTGGGTTATAACATTCCAAAGCAAATACTCCATTTTGGTATATTGCTTTTGCAAAATACCCTTTTCGGGTTCGGGGAGGTTGGCGGTTTCGCTATGGTAAATAAATAGTCGAACTATATAGAAAAGCCCGGCAAACCAAGTTACCACAAATATTATGTGGAGGGATTTGAGAAGGGGATATAGCATTGGGGCGGTATTTTATAATCATATCACCCCTTCGGGGTTAAGGATTAGATTTGTAGTGTCGTTTTTATAATCATTTCACCCCTTCGGGGTTAAGGATTAGATTTGTTGTGTCGTTTTTATAATCATTTCACCCCTTTGGGGTTAAGGATTAGATTTGTAGTGTCGTTTTTATAATCATTTCACCCCTTCGGGGTTAAGGATTAGATTTGTTGTGTCGTTTTTATAATCATTTCACCCCTTCGGGGTTAAGGATTAGATTTGTTGTGTCGTTTTTATAATCATTTCACCCCTTTGGGGTTAAGGATTAGATTTGTTGTGTCGTTTTTATAATCATTTCACCCCTTTGGGGTTAAGGATTAGATTTGTAGTGTCGTTTTTATAATCATTTCACCCCTTCGGGGTTAAGGAT
>CANJNG010000187.1 GCA_947475205.1 Bacteroidota bacterium | reverse complement strand
GCTTTAAGTTTAAAATAGATATTCTGAGTTTCCAAATAAATATGACATTTGTTCCATTAAAATTTCAATAACGGCCCTAACATGGTAGTGCCAACCTATTTACAAATATAAAAAAATAAAAAAAATGAGTACAAACAAATCTTGGAAAGCCTACCCATTGGTTTCCAGAATTATCAATGGCCAAGGCATTTTTAAACCGTACTTGAGAATCGGCAAATCCCGTTGGCTTCGGGAAATTCGAAATGCCGTTTTGTGCCTTTATGGAATAGATTAAACCAAAGGCAAGGAAGCTGAGGAGTGTTAGCTTTTTACTCATTGTTAATTGTTGTTTAAGGTATTCGTGAAATCGTTTCACTAAGTTCATTGTATTTTTAATTAGACCACAAAGGTGATATACAAAATAATTCACATCCCCAACAAACTTTTACTAAAATTTTCTGAAATCCACAGTTCTTAGAGCCACTTTTCGAGGAAACTTCTCAATGATACCAAGGAAATGCGAGATTCATAAAACCTGTTTTTTTGAGGGAAAACTGGCTTAGTTATGAGGTATAAATTATGAGATATGAGTTTTCTGCCGCCGGATGGCAAATCGTCAATTGTCAATTGTCAATTGTCAATCGTCAATCGTCAATTCTAAAGTTGTAGTTTCGCAACTTCACATAAACACTAAAATGGTTCTATTTTCAAAATTAGTTTTCTGGCTTGCAGGCTGGAAACTCAATTACAAACAATCGCCCCACCTCAAGCGTTGTGTAATGATAGCCGCCCCTCACACCAGCAACTGGGACTTTATTTTCGCCCGCAGTGCCTTCTTTTTAATGGGGGTGGAAATGAAATACATGATTAAGAAAGAACTCATCCGTTTCCCCTTTGGCGGAATGCTGAAATCAATGGGAGCCATTCCTATTGATAGAAGTAAGAAAAGTAATGTGGTAGATTATTGCATAAGCTTATTTGGCGAACAAAAAGATTTAGTGATAATGATTCCACCCGAAGGCACACGAGGCAAGGTGGAAAAATGGAAATCAGGATTTTATCACGTTGCACTTGGAGCAAAAGTTCCTATTGGATTAGGGTATCTCGATTTCAAAAAGAAAGAAGCCGGCATCGGCGATTTTTTTATCCCAACAGGCGATATTCAAAAGGATTTTGAAATCATTAAGAAATTTTATAGCACCGTTACCCCCGAAAACCCCGAATTATTTGACCCGGAAAGCATAAGACCGTAATGTAGATTTAGACAATAGATGTTAGATATAAGACCTTTATGGGTTTATCAAGTCTAAAATCTAATGTCTAAAATCTAAAAACTAAAAATGAGCCCCATCCACCTCACCGAATGCCCCCGCGATGCAATGCAGGGCATAAAAGCGTTTATCCCAACCGATGAAAAAGTAAACTACATAAATACCCTGCTGAAGTGTGGTTTCGACACCCTGGATTTCGGTAGTTTCGTGTCGGCTAAGGCCATTCCGCAAATGCAAGACACAGCAGAAGTGCTTAAACAATTAGACCTTTCCAACACCAATACCGAACTGCTTTCCATTGTGTTGAACGAACGGGGTGCTGCCGATGCTTTGAGTTTTCCTGAGATTGCATTTCTGGGGATGCCATTTAGCATATCGGAAACATTTCAGCAACGAAACGGCAATAGCAGCATTGACGAAAATCTTAAACGCGTGGAAGCCATTCAGAATTTAAGCTCGAAAGCCAATCGGAAACTGCTTATCTATATCTCTATGGCCTTCGGAAATCCGTATGGCGATGTGTGGAATACAGATATTGCCATAAAATGGACCGAGAAAATTAGTCAAATGGGAATCCAATACATTGCCCTAGCCGACACGGTGGGCACTTCCACTCCCGACAGCATTTCCTATATGTTTAATGCCCTGATTCCCGCTTTTCCGGCTGTGGAATTTGGAGCACATCTGCACACCACGCCCGATAAATGGCAGGAGAAAATAGAAGCGGCTTGGAATAGTGGTGTTCGGCGGTTCGAAGGTGCTTTAAAAGGCTATGGCGGTTGCCCTATGGCCAGCGACACGCTTACCGGAAATATGCCTACAGAAAATATATACTCTTGGTTAAATTCAAATGGACATAGTTACAACCTGAATCCCAACTATTTTGGCGAGGCAATGGCTATTGCCAACGAGGTATTTACGAAGTATCATTAAAAAAGGAGGCCGGAACTTCCGCTCCGACCTCCCAACCATTAAAACACTAATCCATTAATGCAACAAACACAAATTGCATTAGGAACCTTATATCTTAAGACAACCAAAAGGAAAAAAAGTTTAGCGAATTATTAAAAAATCCTTAAAAATTCCAATCCGGTTCAGCACCAAGCCCAAAGAGTGCAAAATCATATTTCACGGGGTCGGCAGGATTTAGCTTACGTAGAACCGTATCCAATTCCTCCACGGCTTTCCAATCGTTTTGTGTGCGAGTTAAAAGCCCCAATTGGCGAGCCACTCTCCCCGAATGAACATCTAAAGGGCAGGAAAGCAACGAAGGCGAAATATCCCAAAGCCCGAAATCAACACCCCGATTATCTTTCCGCACCATCCACCGCAAATACATATTTAAACGTTTTGAAGCAGAATTGTCGTCGGGGTTTGAAACGTGCTTTCTACTTCGAGTTTGATGAGGCACCTCAAAAAATGTTTTCCTGAATTGGCATAGTGTAGCCTTTAAATTAAGGATTTCAGCCGATGCATTTGTTTCAAACAGGCTTTTGAGTCCGCCGTGGTTCCGGTATATATTTTGAAGAGATTGAACAAAGAAAACAGCATCGTTGCCATTAAAGGTGCGGTGTACGAATTTCTCGAAACAAGCTAAATCTTTAGCCGTGTGGTTCATCACAAAACTATGTGGCGAATCATCCATCAAAGCCATCAGTTTAGTGCCGTTAGCAATTATGCTTTTTCGCACTCCCCAAGCAATGGTGGCAGCAAAAAAGCCGGCAATTTCAATATCTTCAGGCTTAGAATACCGCCTTGGAATACTTATCGGGTCGAGTTCAATAAACTGAGTGCGATTGTATAGGTCGGCTTTTTCATCCAGAAATTCTTTCAGTAAAGGCCAATCCAGTTTTTGATTCATTACAACTTAGCTACTCCCCCACTTACAATAAACTTCATCACCTCCGAAGCTGAAGCGTCAGAAGTAACTGTTTGAACATTATTTTTATGGGTGATATATAATTCCCCCGAAAATGCATAAGAATGTGGAAAATATACAGCAACAAAATCTTCAGAAAGACCAAGTTCAGTAAGATTTTTTTGGGTGATAAAGCCGGGACGATATATCCCTTGATCTTTATTCATGAGCACAACTACAGGTTTCCCCAATCCCTTTTTCTTATCTACAAATGTAGAAAGCAAATCGCGAACAGAGAAGTAAATTACCTTAACGAGTGGTGTGCCTTCAATAAATCTATCAAAAAGAATAGTTAACCGTTGGCTAATGAAATGAGAGCCAATATAACCAACCGTTATCAAGAACGAAATAAGTCCAACAATAATCGTAATTATGCCCAGTACCGGATGTGTTCCATCAGGAATAATGAAAGCGATAAGTTCGTATAAAACTATGAGAACCTTGTAAACAATAAAAACCGTAACAGCCGTAGGCACTACATATAATATACCTTGCAGTAAATTATTAAGAACCCTGCGTCCTACTTCTTGAAACGTCATAAATTTAGATTTGCAACAAAGGTAGCTGAATGCTCAATGCTTTGCATTCTGAAATTTTAGTCTTCTAATTATTCCCCATCAAACTCCACATAATTTCTAGGAGTTTCATAAAGTACTATAGATAGTTTTAGTTTGGCATCAAGATGCTGACGCAGCAGTTGCCAACACACTCGTGCAATGTTTTCAGCCGTGGGATTTAAGCCTCCCTTCTCTTGGTTAAATTCAGCAATATCTAAATTAAGATTAGCATGGTCGAAACGGTTGGTGATTAACTCTTCAGTAAGGTGCTTCAGTTTCTTCAAATCCATAACATAGCCCGTTTCGGGATTAATTGGGCCGTTTACTTTCACATACAAATCGTAATTATGACCATGATAATTAGGATTATTGCAAAGCCCAAACACTTCATCATTAGTTTCCATATCCCAAGCCGGGTTAAAGAGCCGATGTGCACTGTTAAAACTTACTTTGCGGACTGCGGTGGCATTCATTCTGTATGGAGCTTAAATTATTGTGCAAAGTAACAGAAAAGGATAGAACATTTAGTTATTGATACGGCGGCAAAATATTGGCTTTTGCAGAAGCTTTTGAAAAAGAAATAACCGTAGCTCTCCCCCTTTCAAAGGGGGAGTTGGAGGGGGTTTCAAAACAAAATTCCATTTTAGAAGGTAACAACGTTTAATCACCGTATCTTTATAAGCTTTACATCGACATAGCTGTTCAATTCTAAATTAAAATATTGAGCTAAAAACTCTAATCATTAACTCCTTTCTCATTATGATTTTCTGCTAAGTTTGTCCCGTGGCAGAAACACTTCTTGAAATACGCAACCTTGTAACCGAGTTTACAAGCGATGGCAAAATAAACAAAGCCGTAAACGATATAAGTTTTACCCTTAATCGTGGCGAAACCGTTGGTATAGTTGGAGAATCGGGTTCCGGTAAGTCCGTTACGTCCCTTAGCGTTATGCGGCTCATTCCAAACCCTCCCGGGCAAATCACCGGCGGCGAAATCATTTACAACTCCCGCGAACTCGGAAAAGTGGACTTGCTTAAACTCACCGACAAGCAAATGCGGAGTCTTCGTGGAAACGAAATAGCCATGATTTTCCAAGAGCCCATGACCTCGCTCAATCCCGTCTTCACTTGCGGAAATCAGGTAATGGAAGCCATCTTTCTGCATCAAAAAGTAAGCAAAGCCGAAGCCAAGAGCAAAACCATCGACCTCTTTAAAGAAGTGCAACTTCCCCGCCCCGAAGCCATCTTCGACAGCTATCCCCATCAACTCAGCGGCGGACAAAAGCAACGGGTGATGATAGCCATGGCCATGAGTTGCAATCCTGCCATCCTCATTGCCGACGAACCCACAACTGCTTTAGATGTAACGGTTCAGAATACTATACTTGATTTAATGCTCAAGCTGCAAACCCAGCACGACATGGGCATACTATTCATCACCCATGACCTTGGAGTTATTGCCGAGCTGGCCGACAAAGTAGTGGTGATGTATAAAGGAAAAGTAGTGGAACAGGGCAGCGTTTTAGATATTTTCAACAACCCGCAACATCCCTACACCAAAGGACTTTTAGCCTGCCGACCTCCCTTGGAAAAACGACTCAAGGCCCTCCCCACCGTTGCCGATTTCATGACCGTAGACGATGCCGGTGTAATTTCCGAAATCCCTAACAGTATCAAAGAAGTTACCGATGCCTTTATTGTTTCTGATGATGAACGCAAACAGCAGCACACTGAATTATACCAACGCAAACCCGTGTTGGAAGTCCGAAACCTCTGTACCTATTTTCCCATCAAAAAAGACTGGCTTGGGAAAGTAAAAGAGTATGTAAAAGCCGTTGACGATGTAAGCTTTGATGTTTATCCCGGCGAAACCCTTGGCTTGGTTGGCGAATCGGGTTGCGGGAAAACAACCCTTGGCCGCACCATCCTCCGATTAATCGAACCCACATCAGGTCATGCCATTTTCGATGGGAAAGATTTAGCCACCCTCTCCCCTGCCGAAATGCGTGAGGTACGGAAAGATATCCAAATCATATTTCAAGACCCTTATTCCTCTCTAAATCCCCGCATTACAGTTGGTCAAGCCATTATGGAGCCCATGCAGGTTCACGGAATCCTAGGCAGCGACGCCGAAAGGAGGGATAGAGTAATGGAACTGCTGGCTCGGGTAAATATGCTCGAACAACATTTCTATCGCTATCCCCATGAGTTTTCGGGCGGACAACGTCAGCGGATTTGCATTGCCCGGGCTTTAGCACTGCGTCCCAAATTTATTATTTGCGATGAATCTGTTTCGGCCTTGGATGTCTCTATTCAAGCCCAAGTGCTTAATTTGCTAAACGAACTGAAACGCGACAACCACTTCACTTATATATTCATAAGCCACGACCTCAGCGTTGTGAAATTCATGAGCGACCGAATGGTG
>CANJNG010000186.1 GCA_947475205.1 Bacteroidota bacterium | reverse complement strand
GCTCATCGTTTGCAACGAGGAGCATTGAGAAGTCGGTTTGTAACCGACATAAAACATATCCCCGCTGAACCAAGTTTGTAACTTGGTTCTTTGGACTGTCGGTTTGCAACCGACTTAACACAAAATTCCTTTTTTATTTTAAACTGCAATGCGTTCTCTTATTCAATTGAACCCAAATTAAAAATTAGCCAAATTGAAAGGTGCAGAAAAGCTTCTTGCTTGGTTTCGGGTCCAACAAGTTTGCAACTTGGCATTTCGCACTGTGAGTTTACAACCACCCGCCGAATACTAAATCCCATTATGGATGATCCACCTTGATGGGATGGGCTTCAACCCGTCCACTCCTAAATCAGTCAATCCGCCGAATGGTGAATCCCATTAGGGATGATCCACCTTGTAGGGATGGGTTTTAACCCGTCCACTCCTAAATCAGTCAATCCGCCGAATGGTGAATCCCGTCAGGGATGATCCACCTTGTAGGGATGGGTTTTAACCCGTCCGCATGTGCATTTCCCAACCCTCAATGGATACAACCTCCAAATCCCACACCCCATTACTTCCCTCTCTCCCAAACACTCAACATCCCAAACCAAACAAACACTTCGCATTCCCAATTACTCGTCCCACACATCCGAAAACTTCATCCTTCACCCTTCATAATCCTCAACTAGGATATCACAATCGTCCTAAAAGTCCCAACATTCCCACCCTCCATCACCACAAACCCCATCACAAATCAAACAAACCCAAAACCACCCCAAATTCAAGCCCATCAAGCCTTACAACACCATTCTACATTTCAAAAAAAACAAATCATCATATCAAACAATTAACACTTACATAAAATCAAATACCAATAACAACAAAATAAATGAAATCAACAAACAAAATATTTCATCTAATCTAAAAACAAATAAATACAACAGTCAAAAAACTAAGAACAAAATATAAACATTTAATTATAAAATTAGAAAAACCTTAATCAACCTAAAAACAATCATAATCAAATTTAAAATAAATAACATCAACTAATAAATTATTTATATTTGCAGCCAAACAATCATACTCAACACCTCCGCAAATTAATCCACTGCCAAATAAAATCCATACACCACTCACCCGAACGGTCTCATTACTCAATACACACTACTCATTACCCAAAAAATGGAAAACCGCCTCTCAAATAAAATCAACATGATTGATACAGTTCTAACATACTGTAATGCTAACTCCTCAGCATTTGGTTCAATCCCAGCCGTTGCAGGTGTTATTGCAGCTATTCAAGTCAAACTCGACCAAATCCATCAGTTAAACCAAATAGCCCTCACCGGAACAAAAGGCGTAACCAAAGATTCTTTAGCCACCCGCAAAACAATGACCGACTTGGCCTACAAATGCTCAAACTCCCTTTGTGCATTAGCCAATGTCAATGAAGATACCATCCTCCTCGCCAAGGTAAACTTCACCTACACCCACCTCGTTCGATTAAAAAAAGAAGAAATTCATAGCATCTGCCAAAGCATTCACAACGAAGCCCATGCCAACATAGCTCAGGCAGCAAATTATGGCTACACCCCCACCGATGTCACCAACCTTCAGTCAGCCATCACCGCCTATCTCGCCACAATCCAAAGCCCACGAATCGCCATTGTCACCAGAAGCCAGGCCATTCGCCAAATGAAAGAATTAGCCAACTTCATTGTTAACCGCCACTTCAAATTAGGTCTCGACCTAATGTCAAACACCCTCATTATTAGTAATCCAAATTTCATTAGCGGATACAAAAAAGCCAGAAAAACAATAAACCTTGGCTCCACCCATGCCAAAATCCGTGGCATCGTCCAAGCCCCCGAAGGCACAATCCTACCTGATGTAAACATATACATAACCAAAACCGGACAATACCAAATCATCCTCCAAACCACTTCCAACTCCAAAGGCCGCTTCTCCCTCACCCCCATCCTCCCCGACAACTACGACCTCCATTTCCAACTCCTCGGCCGAATCCCCCACACCGAAACCAACCTCCATATCCCCGCCGGCAAAGAATTCCTCCGAAAAATCACACTCTCGTTAGAACCTCCACAATAGTTTAACGTGAGTTACTGATTACAGAAAACACCATAATACCGCCCCGATGAGGCTTTGCAGCCTCGTAGAGGCGACAATATGGTAGATAAATGGGAGGCATATACGTTTTTAAAGCCCCATCGGAGCGACATTATGACAATCATTCTCTTGGTGGCAAATCCATAACTCACATTTTTCAGTATTCTTATCATCCTCACGGATGCTTAAATGCAATAATTCAATGAAATCTTAATCTCCAAATCTGCGAGATAAAAGCTGTTTCAAAGATTGAACAGATTTACACAGACTAAAACCAATAGTTTTGCACCCCTTAACAGGAAACAAAAGCTATCATCTATGAATCTCCTCCGATTTATTACCGCCGGAAATGTCGACGACGGCAAAAGCACACTCATCGGAAGGCTGCTTTTCGATAGCAATGCCATCTCTACTGACATCCTCCAAACCTTGAGTAGTCAGAGCAAGGTAAAAGGAGTCGATACCGACATTGATTTAGCCCTCCTCACCGATGGCCTCCGTGCAGAACGCGAACAAGGCATCACCATCGATGTGGCCTACAAGTATTTCAGCACCCCGAAGCGTAAGTTCATCATTGCCGACACTCCCGGCCACAGCCAATACACCCGCAACATGTTTACCGGAGCATCCAATGCCGATTTGGCTATCCTCCTCCTCGATGTCCGCCACGGAATCACCGACCAAACCAAACGCCATTCCATCATATCCTCCATCTTAAACATTCAGAATATTGTGGTGTGCATCAATAAAATGGATTTAGAAGGATATTCCGAAGCCATTTTCGAACAAATAAAAACAGAATTCACCAAATTTGCTCTCCCTTTAGGTTTTCGGCACATTTCTTTCATACCTGTCTCTGCCTTAGAAGGCGACAACGTGGTGCAGCAATCTAAAAATATGCCTTGGTACAAAGACGAAACCCTGCTTTCCCTTTTAGAGAATATTGACACATCACAACCCGAATCCCTACAGGCTTCTCGGTTTCAGGTGCAATATGTAATTCGTCCCCAAACCAACGATTTTCCCGATTATCGTGGCTTTGCCGGAAAGGTTTTCAGCGGAACATATAGCGTAGGGGACAGAGTGAAAGTTTTACCATCCGGAACAGAAACTACGCTTGCTTCCATAGAAATAAACCAGCAGCAAGTGTCATCGGCAGATGCCGGACAGCCCGTTGTTTTTCAATTAGCCGATAAAATAGATGTAGGAAGAGGCAACACAATCGTCCCTCTCAATCAGCTTCCCCGAGTTGAAACCGAATTTACAGCCACATTGTGTTGGATGGATAACAATCCCCTACTTCCCGGCCAGAAATTACTTTTGCAGCAGAATAGTTTCCTCACCAAAGCCCTGATTAAAGAAATTCTACACAAAATAGACATTCATACTTTTAATAAATCGGCAAGCGATGGCACTTTAAATTTAAACGACATTTGCACCGTTTCCATCAAAACCGCCCTGCCCCTCTGCTTCGACCCCTATCTGCAAAACCGACACACCGGAGCATTTATCCTAATTAACGAACAAACCAAAAACACAGTAGCCGCCGGAGTCATCCTTTAATTTTTATGCAAAACCAGTTTACCGAACAACTCTTTAAAAGCCATTCCGAAAAGTTTGTGCTCCCCTCACCCGAACTTATTCAAAACTTCCTCGACACCCTTTTAGCCATTCTCTTTCCGGCTTTCAGCATCAATACTTATAGCGATAAAGAAGATCTTCTTTTAGAAATTTCAAAGAACGAAAGCCAACTTTTGTCCGTCTTGCTTTATGTGGAGAATAGTGTTGCACAGGAATTAGAACCCCTCATTCAGGAATTTTACGGCAACTTACCCACCATATATGCCAAGCTCATTTTAGATGCCGAAGCTCTTGAATCCGGCGACCCTGCCGCTAAAAGCCGTGAAGAAGTCATTCGTTGCTATCCCGGATTTTATGCAATTGCCGTTTATCGCATCGCTCATTGCCTGTTCAATCTCAAAGTACCTTTCATTCCCCGCATCCTCACCGAATACGCCCATAGCAAAACCGGTATTGATATTCATCCCGCTGCACAAATCGGCGATTCCTTCTTTATCGACCACGGCACAGGGGTCGTTATTGGTGAAACATCTGCTATAGGAAATAAGGTAAAACTCTATCAGGGCGTAACCCTCGGTGCTTTATCAGTTACCAAAGAAATGGCTCAAACCAAGCGACACCCAACCATCGAGGATAATGTAATTGTGTATGCCGGAGCTACTATTTTGGGAGGGAAAACCGTTGTAGGAGCAAATTCCATTATTGGTGGAAACGTGTGGCTCACCGAAAGTATTGCGGCAAATTCGGTGGTGTATCACCAACCGCAGATTAATGTAGAGAAAGTAAAGTAAGCTTATTTCATTTTTAGATTTTAAATACGTCCTTTGATTAACTTCGCACCGTAATGGAAAACCTGAACGTATTGCTTAATTCAATAACCGAGAAAACTAACATAGTTCTTGGTAAAATGGACGGATTGAAGGCTGAAAACCTACGCCTACAAAGCGAAAATAAGGCTTTGAATGAAAAAATAACTGAATTGGAAACAGCTATTGAAGCGAATGCAAAAGTGATTAACATTGCACCCCAAAATTATGCCCCGGCATCCACCGAAAGCATAAAGAAAACGATTGATGGAATAGTGAGTGAGATCGACCAAGCTTTAGCCATTTTATCCAACTAACAAACAGTAAATTAAGTAATGCCTCCCGTTCAAAAACAAGTGCAAATAGCCAATCGAAGCTACCCACTTACTATTGATAGCAGCGAAGAACCCAAGGTAAAAGCTGCCCAGAGTTTAATAGGCGAAAAACTGTTTGTATATGAAGGAAAATACCCCGGACGCGATTATCAAGACCTGTTGGCGATGACCTCGCTACAATTAGCCTTGGAAATGCAGTTTATTGTCCCGGGCAAACAAGCTGAACCCACCCCGACTCTCTCTACCGAATACTTGCAGCAACTTAAACAGCTTAACGAAAAGCTGGATAAGGCGCTGGAGGAATAAGTATTCCGCCCTTTTTGATTCGTTTTCTTTGCTTTTGCAATTGCTGCGGCGTTTAACCTTTTAAAAAACAACCGTAGATGCTCGTAACCATTATCGTCGCCCTCATAGCTGTTATAGCTGGTGTAGCCGGGGCCAATTATTATCAAAAAAATGCTGTAAACAGCAAAGCCGCCGAAATCCTTAAAAAAGCTGAAGCCGAAGCCGAAGTTTTAGTGAAAGAAAAAACCTTAGCAGGTAAAGAACGTTTCCTGCAACTTAAAGCCGAAAACGATAAAGCTATTGCCGAAAAGAATAATCAAATTCTTCAGTCAGAGAATCGTGCTAAGCAAAAAGAAGGACAGCTAAACCAACGTTTAGAGGAAGTTCGAAAGAAAGAAGCCGATTTCGATCGTCAAAAGGAATCTTTAGCCTCGCAGTTAGAGGCCAACAAACGCAAATCGGAAGAATTGGCCAAAATTCACGAAAAGCAAGTGGAAGTACTTGAAAAAGTAGCGGGTATTTCTAAAGACCAGGCGATGAAAGAATTGGTGGAAAGTCTGAAAGACGAAGCTCGCACCAAGGCCATGCAATTTAGCAAAGAGGCTATGGACGAAGCCAAAGTAATTGCCGATAAGCAAGCCAAGAAAATCATAGTGGAAACAATGCAACGGGTTGCTCACGAAAATTCAGTGGAGAATTCCGTATCTGTTTTCAACATTGAAAACGATGAAGTAAAAGGCCGCATTATTGGACGTGAAGGCCGTAACATTCGTAAAATTGAAGAAGAAACTGGTGTTAGCATTGTGGTCGACGACACTCCCGAAGCTATCATCCTAAGCTGTTTCGACCCGATTAGAAGAGAAATTGCCCGTCTTTCTTTGCACCAATTGGTTAGCGATGGACGTATTCACCCTGCCCGGATTGAGGAAGTGGTAGAAAAAACCAGAAAGAAACTTGAAGACGAGATCTTTGAAACAGGAAAACGAACCTGTATTGACTTGGGAATTCACGGTTTGCATAACGATTTAATCAGAATGGTTGGCCGGATGAAATATCGGTCGTCGTATGGTCAAAACCTCTTGCAACACAG
>CANJNG010000185.1 GCA_947475205.1 Bacteroidota bacterium | reverse complement strand
ACTATTTTGCGTTGGGAAAATCGCTGATAGACCGCGTAGCTATTAAATCGGGCTTTGGCGAAAAGTTCACCTACGTTCATGAATATACCAGCAATATTGATGCTCTAATTGCCGAGGGAAAAGGTGGGTTTTTGCTCAGTGCACACCTTGGAAATTGGGACATTGCCGGATATTTTATGCAGAAAGGCCGAAGCAAAGTAAATATTGTGATGTATGACGAAGAGCATCAGAAAATCAAGCAATATCTTGAAGATAGCAGTAACGGACAATCGCTAAACATCATTCCCATAAAAGATGACTTTTCGCATATAATTGCTATTAAGAATGCACTTTCCAATGGTGAAATAATCACAATGCATGCCGACAGATTTCGGGAACTAAACCGAACAGTAACAATGAATTTCTTAGAGCGTGAAGCCCTTTTCCCGCAAGGACCGTTTCTATTGGCAGCAAAGTTTAAAGCTCCTGTTTCCTTTGTGTTCTGTGTTCGTGAAAGCGAATTCCATTACCATCTTTTTGCATCTGAAGGCAAAGTTTACGAAAGTGTTGAAGCAGTTGCCGAGGCTTATAGGTTAAGTTTGGAGGAAAAGGTGAAAAGATATCCCCTGCATTGGAACAATTATTACGATTTTTGGAAGCTGTAAACCGACACAATGACGAAAGAGCATAATTACGAGCTTTCCTTAAAATGGACCGGTAACACAGGAAACAGCACTTCAAATTATCGTACTTACGAAAGAAGTCATACTATTTCCATTCCCAATAAGCCTGACATATTAGCTACTTCCGACCCGGCTTTTCGGGGCGATAAAACAAAACATAACCCCGAAGAAATGCTCTTGGCATCGCTTGCAAGCTGTCATTTGCTTTGGTATCTCCACTTATGTTCGGTTGAAGGTGTATTGGTGATTGACTACTCCGATTCGCCCACCGGAATAATGACCGAAACGGCTAATGGAGGTGGAAAATTTACAGAGGTTACGCTAAATCCTGTGGTGATTGTTGCCGAAGAAACCATGATTGATAAAGCAAACGATTTGCACAAAAAGGCAAATGAATTGTGCTTTATAGCCAATTCGGTGAACTTCCCGGTGCGGCATAATGCTTTAGCTAAAGCTTTTGGTTATCAGGACTAATAACTAATTCCACTTAAAGTTTATATTTCTGAGTGGAATTGGTGAAACATACTCTTTTTAAATAAATGAAAGCCATTCACATCTGTGATATTCTGTGTTTTCTATAAGAGAATGGAAATAGAATATCTTTACCACCCTTCAAAATATCAAAAATGAAAAAGAAACTGCTCTTATCTATTTCTGCAATCTCTCTCCTCCTACTCTATTCCTGCGGAGGGAAGAAAACATTTACGGCGGATGAAATAGCTTCTGAAAGCAAGAAAACCAACGACCTTTTTGAAAAGTGGTTTAAAGAAAGCGTGGAACGTAGCCCTGAATATCAAAGTTATTTGGGTTACAAATACGATTACGATAAATGGACTAACCGAAGCGATGCCTTTGGACAAACCGAATTGCGGATAATGCAGGATAATGTGAAGACGCTAAAAAAGAAGGTAAACTTCGATGCTTTAGATACCCAAACCAAACTGAGTTGTCGCATTTATGAACTGAATGTAAAAAATGCTACCGACAATAATAAATGGCGGTTTCATAATTATCCGATCAATCAAATGTCGGGGTTTCATTCCGAGATTCCCTCCTTTTTGATTAATATTCATACCGTGAGTGCTAAATCAGAAGCCGAAAACTACATTTCAAGGTTAGAGAAAATTAAGGAAGTATTTGAGCAGGAAATGGTGAACTTGAAGATTAGAGAGGTTAAAGGTGTTATTCCACCCAAGTTTGCTTTCCCAATGGTTATCAGCGATTGCAAGAATATTCTTTCGGGAAAACCTTTTGATAATTCGGCTAAGGTGAACGACATCTTTCAGGATATTTCTACTAAGATAGATTCGCTAAAAGATGCTACTCCTGCTGAGAAAACTGAATTGAAAGCTAAGGCCGAAAAAGCATTGCTTAGCTCAGTGAAACCATCCTACGAAAACCTAATTGCCTACCTCACCGAACTGGAAAAGAAGGCCACTACCGATGACGGCTGCTGGAAACTTCAAGATGGTAAAGATTTCTACAACGCTGCATTAAAACAAACTACCACCACCGATCTCACTGCCGAACAGGTGCATGAATTGGGCAAAAAAGAAGTAGCCCGCATTCAACAAGAGATGCACACTATTATGAAAACGGTGAAGTTTAAGAATGATAATCTGCAGGACTTTTTTACGTTTATGCGTGACGACAAGCAGTTTTATTTTCCGAACACCGAAGCCGGAAAGAAAGCATATATGGCCAAAGCCGTTTCGATTGTGGATTCGATGAGGACTAAGCTCGACGCTTTGTTTATAACCAAGCCCAATGCTAAAATGATTGTGAAAGCCGTTGAACCATTTCGGGAGAAATCGGCGGGAGGAGCTTTTTACCAAGATCCTGCTTTAGACGGTAGCCGCCCGGGGATTTACTATATTAATTTGTTTAGCCTTGCCGACCAGCCTATTTATCAAATGGAGGCTTTGGCTTATCACGAGGGTATTCCCGGTCACCACATGCAGTTGAGCATTGCTCAGGAATTGGAAGGTATTCCAATGTTTCGCAAACTGGGTGGCTATACGGCTTATGTAGAAGGCTGGGGACTTTACAGCGAACTTATTCCAAAGGAACTTGGCTTTTATTCCGACCCATATAGCGACTTTGGCCGCCTGAGTATGGAGATTTTCCGTGCGGCTCGCTTGGTGGTTGATACGGGAATTCACTATTACAAATGGACACGGGCCGATGCCATTAACTATATGATGGAAAACACGCCAAACCCACCCGAAGATTGTCGCAAAGAAATTGAACGCTATATTGTTTGGCCGGGACAAGCCACGGGATATAAAATAGGGATGCTAAAGATTGTGGAACTGCGAGAGAACGCCAAGAAAGAACTTGGCAGTAAGTTCAACCTGCGGGAGTTTCATGAGGTGGTGCTTACCAATGGTGCCTTGCCGCTTAATTTACTGGAAGAATTGGTGAAGGATTGGGTGAAGGAGAAAAGGAGTTGAGTAATGAGTAATGAGTAATGAATGCCATTCAGAGGCATAATTACGCATTACTAAATACTCTCAACTTAATTTCCCTACATTTTCACAAACTTCACGGCTCTCTCTTCAAACGCATCGGAAGTGCTTTGCACAAAGTAGATGCTCTGAGAATAAGCACTATATCTGAAAACCGCTTTCAGCCTCCTCATACATTATGCAGCGGGCTGGGGGTTATACATCTTTGGTTTGTTTTTCGTACAAATCTTTATAATAGAAATAGTCGTTTTCTAAATAAACCACAGTTACCTTATCTGCTTTCTTAAACTTTTTAAGTTCGGAAATTTCATCGCTTGGAAAAGTATTATCGCTCCTTATATATTCTGCATCGCAATCAAATTCTTCACCGTTTTTAAAAATTTTCTTTAACCTTATAAGCCCCATTATACCAAAGGTAAAAAGTATGAATAGTTCTTTTATATCTTTTGCTGTATTTTTAAAGTGCCAATGTATGTTGTCGAAATAAATTATAGTTTCTTTGGGCTGAATAAGCATTTCTATTTCAAAACCCTTTTCGCCAAGCTTTAATACCTTAAGTATGTTATCCTTGGGCATTTCATATTTAACAAAAGGATATTTATCAAGGTTAATTCTTGCCATTTGTAATATATCGAGTTTCGATTGTCGTTTGATTTTGGATTCAAAAACTGCTTTGTGTTTTGTTGACATATTTATTGGTTTATTAGTTTCCTTTTAAATTTTTAACGTAGCGTATATCATGCCCCTTTCGGAGCTTTACGGCTATGTAGTGTATCAAAGGCTACCTTCTGTTTAGGCAGAAGACTATAGTGCGACCGGTAGTTTTGATAACTCGTTGGCATAATTTGAATGCCAAAAATATGTTTTTATTTAGTTGGTTGTTTAAGGCAGGTCTGAGTTTTTTAGTATCAGTCATTGACCGATTTTTCAACCGAACTCGTTGCAACCGACCGCAGGGAGCACACCCTTAGGTAACCGCAGCGAAGCACCCCACAAAGTGGCTCTTGGATGCGAATGAAAAATAAAACAGTAATCCAAAACATCTTAGATTCAACGGCTTCAGCCCTCTTAGCCTAAATAGAAACATAACACTATATCTAAAACCGACCAACGGGAGCTCACCCTTAGGTAAACGAGTTCGAGAGGGGAATTACCTCCGGTGAGGGCTTTGCCGTTCATGGAATTTTGTTATTATGGGTCAAAGACCACACAGCACAAAGACCAAGGTTAAAGGAACGCAGCAAGCCTCTTAGATTGCAATTAAGAACAAGACACTTTATCTAAAACGGCAAAGCCCTCTCGGCTTACCTTCATAATACATTACTATAGACGAAAACCTTGGTCAGCGAAGACCGCGGCCAGCAGGGGGCTTTTAGAAAAAAGAAAAAACGAAGATTACAGGATAGGACTGTTAATTACCTGTGAATAAATTTAATTGCTTTTCAGGGCTTAGGTTTTGTACCTTCATACCATTTCCCCGCGTTATCACACGGGGCTACCATAATATCACCCCGCTGGGGTTAATAGGAATTGTTGTTTTGGGGCACAAGTTTTCGGGCTTGGCGAAGGTGGCGATTTTCACCACAAATGTTGATGCGGAGAACCAAACTTTGATTAACCACAAATGTGTCTGCGGAGCACTGAACCGCCACTTTTGCCAAACCCGTGTTACCTGCTGTGTTTCTATTTGTCGGTGCAATATTCATCCAATGTTTGTTCTAATTTTTTTAGTGTCGCCACGAATTGGTCAAGGTCAAGATGTCCATTAGTGTCTAAGGTAAATGCGTTTTGAATAATTGCTAAAGTTGAAGTCGCACCTGCTCTATATTTGTCGGGTTTCGTAATTGCAAGTCCATTTTTTTCTGCAAACGGTTTGATGTCGTTAAGTAATTCGTAAAGTGTTTCGGTGTTTGGTTCCCAGTCGGCAATTTTAATTACGAGTTTGATGCCATATTCAAATGCGTTTTCAATTTGAATATAAATTTCTCCTATTTCGTCTGTGCCTGTCCAATGATACCAAAAGCCTAAAAACCCACCAGTTTGGTTTGCAACATAACGCCAGTCACCGTCTTGCAATTTGTCTTGGAGAGCCATAAAAAAACCTTCTCCTGCCTTCCATTCAGAGGTAACGTTTTCAAATTTTGTATAGGAGTTTGTTGCGTTTTCAATAACAGTCAAATAGTCTTTGAAGTCATTAAAAATTTCATTTGTTACTGGTCTTTTGTTTAGAACACTTAAAACGGTTTTTCTGTCAATTGTTGAGTAACCCTTCTCTATGACTTTTTTGAGTGTAGATATACTTTCATTTCCAGTTTTGAGGTAAACAAAAATAAGTTTGTGATTTTTGTCTTTGTAGTGATTGGTCGCAATTTCTTTGTATCGTTCCAATTGTTCGGAGTGTTCACCAGTATTTGTTTTGTCCTCAATGCCGATAAAATACTCGTCATTAATTTCAGCCCAAATGTCAATGTTGTTCCACTGTCTGCCAGCTTCAACTTTGTTGATTTGGTAGTCAGTTGTCTGTCCAAGTAATAACCTTACAAAATCTTTTGCAGTTTCGTTTAATTCTTGGTCGTGTTGGCTGTGTTCGTTGTCTGCCCACTGTAAAAGCCAAGTAAAGAAGCCGTCTTGCGACAGCTCCTTTGTGGCAAGTCTAAAAATGTTTGGTTTGTTACTCATAAAGCAGGTGCGTGTTTTCCTTTGTTTGCACCTTCTGGATGTCGTGAACAAGAACTACCTGTTAAACTTGAAAGGCTTGAAGATTTTGTCCCACAATATTTACATACATATTGTGATTTTTCACTCCCTTCATAAAGTTTGTGTTTACCCTTGTTTGGTCCACTTGGGTGTCTTGAGCAAGAACTACCTGTTAAGCTGGATACGCTGGAAGACTTTGTTCCGCAATACTCGCAATAAAAATTTGCCATTGTTTTTTGATTTTAAATTTGTGCTTACTCTGGTCGGTTTTCAGCGTCCCCGTTTTTTGCAAAGTTAGAACTTCCGTCCGTCAAACTGTGTCGTTGTGAACGGTCGTCCTAACATAGCAGGTAACTTGTTTATACCCCTGATATCATCAGGCCTATCCGCTATACGTTAGTTGGATATGCCTGACAAAGTCAGGGTTTATTTTTTCCCTCCAAAATTATCCCATATCCCTTTCCACCCCAACACCATCCATAAATTAAAATCCACAATT